>CAJCDH010000313.1 GCA_903961095.1 uncultured Burkholderiales bacterium
GCTAGAAGCTTTTGCAGGCATCGACAATTTGACAGACAAACGCGCAGTAAGTTCAGTCATCATCAATCAGGCTAGCAAACAATTTTTTGAACCTGCCTTGCCACGCAATTGGGTGATGGGTGTCACTGCAAAATTAGCGCTCATCAATCGCCAGTGATTTTTCTTTCGCGAATGATGGCGCCAAATCGTTTCGAATCTTCGCTGGCACGGGCTCCAAATTCTGCAGGGCTTAAGGGCAAGGCCTCACCGCCTAGATTTTGAATTCGGTCCTTTAAAGCTGGTGTTGCCAGTATGCGATTGATTTCTCTGTTCAACTTGGTCACCACATCGATGGGGGTTCCTGCTGGTGCATAAAACCCAAATACTGAATCGGCGTCAAAACCTTTCAGTCCTGCCTCCTCCAAGGTAGGTACATTGGGAAACAAAGGCGAGCGCTTTAGGCTTCCCACAGCCAGCAGTTTGAGCTTGCCTGCTCGCACTTGCCCCAAGCCAATGCCAGGATCGAAATAAAAATCGAGTTGACCTGCCAACACATCCTGCAAGGCAGGCGCAGCGCCCCTGTAGGGCACATGAACAGCAAACAAGCCAGCCTGGCTTTTCATCATTTCACCTGCCAGGTGCGGAGAGCTGCCATTGCCTGCAGAGCCATACGAAAGACGCCCAGGGTTTTCTTTGGCGTATTTTAAAAATCCCTGAATATTGTCAGCTGGAAAATTAGGCTTGGTGACCAAATACACCAACACCCTTGCAGCAGAGGCCACAGGGATCAAATCTTTGGTCGGATCAAAGGACATGCGCGCATAAATGTGAGGATTGACAGACACCATGCCGCCCGAGCTCATGAGCAGGGTGTAGCCGTCGGCTGCTGACTTTGCAACGGCCTCACCGCCCAAATTGCCATTGGCGCCTCCTCTGTTTTCCACCACAACGGGTTGACCCAAAGCCTCTGCCAAAGGAATGCCAATGGCTCGGGCAATTTGATCGGCTGCGCCGCCAGGTGGAAAATTGACAATGACCTTGACTGGTTTGGAGGGCCAAGTTTGGGCCAACACATTGCTACAAAGGGCTGCGCCCATGAACACCATTGAAAGCGATAAAGCCAGAGCTCTTTTGCTTGCTTGCATTGTCAAAGGTGAAAGTATTTTCTTTTGCATTTTGTCTCCAATGAACATGTTGGGTATATCAAATCATTGCGTGTTTTTCAATTCTTTGACTTAAGTCTGGGATTCTTCATCCACAAAATAGGTTGTGCCTTAACCGGCCGAACTGGGGCACCATGCAACACCAAAGCCTGGTCCAAGAGTTGTCCCGCTTCATCTTGCAATGCTGCTTTGCGAATTTGGGAAACTGCCGCAATTTGCTCTGCCACAGATTTAGAAGCATCTGGCACACATACTGTTTTGAGAATGTGCAATAAATTTTCCTTGCCGCGCTCATTCGTGCTGCCATATCCCTTGATGAGCTGTCCACAGCGAGCAACCTCAAGCGCTAAGTCAGAAGACAAGGCGCAGGCATTGGCAATGCCGTTCAACCATTCTTCAATCAATGCTTGCTCCGTCAAGTAACGGTGGCCAAATGGCCTGAAGACCCGCAAAAGAGACAAGAAGCGCAGGCTCAGCATGCCGATCACAGAATGTCTCGCCAATTTGATTGGCATAGACCAAGCGTCCTTGCCATTGGCAATGCGATTGCGATCCCACTTAAGGACGGCTTGCGCCCAAGACATGGGCAGCATGGCCGCAAGCTCTGGCACGCCAGGCTTGAAATGATCATAGATCTTGAGCAGTTCCCCCTGTTGGAGTTTGACTTCGTTTGAAACTCGATCCCAGCGATTGGCCCGACTTTTTAAGTGTGCCACTTGAATGATGTCGTCGTATGCCATCCACAAAGCCAGCCAGCGAATTGTCTCTTTGGTCACAGGGCAGTTAACTGAAGCGCCGGAGGCTGAGGTCTCTATTTGTTTTAATTTTCTTAAACGGCTAAGCATCAACTGGGCATAGGCTTCGCTCTGATATTGATGTACTCGCTTGTAAGCCAAACCTAACAAGCTATGCATACCAGATGGAAATTCATCAAGGACTTGCTGGGGTACTTGAGACTGAGAATCAAAGTTTGCAGACAAATCTGACAAATCACTTTGATCAATTGGCGCGCTAGGCAATATCGAGGCAGAAGGCGCTAATAACTTGTCTAAAAATTGGGTTTGCTCTCGTTGCTTGCTGACACGCTCAAAGGCCAAGGTAAATCCGCGCAAACTCGCTTTGGCCGCAGAACCAGGACCCGCCAATACGCTTTCGTAGTGCGCCCGCGCAAAGGGCAACAAACCACTGGCAGCGATGGCACCCAACATGACAGCACTCACCAAGGTGCCAGCTTCTTGGCAAATGTCAGCCATGTTCATGACGTGATGGCGCAGGCTGTTTTCAGCAATGACATCGAGCAGTGAAGTTTCATCACGACGCCCGTCACCCATGACCATTTTTTCTGCTGTGGTTAACGCACGCGACGATGAACTGATGACGCACGTTCGGTCGTTAGACGCAAGGCCATTGGCAATTTGTCGTGCTGTTTCTAACAACTCAGAAGACACCAAAGCATCCAATCGGCCAGGCAAGGGGTTGAGGCCCAGCACAGGCGTTTGCCCCCCCAGCTGCAAGCGTGGGATTGGATAAATTTCTAGGTAATAAGTGGTGGCGCCGGTTCGTTGAGCGACGCCAGGAATTGATGTAGCTTGCGCAGGATAGTCGGCAAGCCTGGCCACATCGATCAACCAATTGGCCAAGACACCGCCCCCTTCACCACCTAAGGCGCAAAGCAAAATAGAAACTGGTTGTGTCATCAATGCATCTAATTGGTCAAGCTTTAGGCCGGCTGCAGGAGGCGTGTGATTGTGCTTTGCAAACGTGCAAAAAGACGCTCGCTCAACTTAGGGTTTTGAACTATCTCAGCGCGGTAGAACGAGGGGCACAGGGTGGCAGCGTGAGCGTTTTCGCCGCACAATCCACAGCCCACACAACCATCAATGACGGTAGCCACAGGATCTACTTTAAGGGGGTCAGGATTGTCTTTGAGTGTCAAAGTGGGACAACCAGAGAGCCGAATGCAAGCATGATCGCCATTGCATACGTCCTCGTCGACGCCATATTTCACGCGCAAAGCTCGTTGACCAGTGGCCTTCAATTGAGCCAACCAAGGCTTGATGCGCCGCTGCCGTTCTAACTGGCACTCCCCCTCAGCCACAATCACTTTGAGTCCTTGAAAATCAGTTGTAAACGCCTCTGTGAGTGTGGCTTGCATTTGAGCCACCTCATAGGTGTGAACTGTTTTGAGCCACTTTACGCCCATGCCCTCTAAAGTGGTTTCAATGACTTGACTGGTATGCGCCAAACTTTGGCGTTTGTCAGGATTTGAATCTTTGGCTGCCTCTGTCGGGGTGTTGATAATGTCCTGCGTACCCGTAGCCGAGGTGTATCCGTTTTTAAAGATCAGAAGAACGGCATCATCGCCATTGAAAAGCGCACTTTGCACACCGGTCAACAAGCCGTTGTGCCAAAAGCCGCCATCGCCCATGACAGAAAGCACACGGCGTTTCATCAATGGTGAAACCCCCGCGCGACTGGCCAAACTCATGCCATAGCCCAAAATAGAATGCCCAACCGAGAAAGGCTCGAATGTGGCCAAAGCATGACAGCCAATATCGCCAGAAACATGCACGGGCCCAACCTTTTCTTGGGCCAATTTAAGTGCCGAAAACACAGGCCGCTCTGGGCAACCAACGCACATGCTGGGCGGCCTAGCGGGTATGGGTGTACCTAGCAAAGTTTGAACTTGCTTGCGTCGTTGTAAATTACTTTGCAACCAGCTTCTCGTGCCTTCTGGAACAGCATGTGGCCTATGCTGATCAAGAAACCTCAACAAGCCTTCAGCCATCACTTCTGCCGTGTACTCCCCACCACTTGGAAGTATGTCTTTGCCATGAACAGGCGTTTGCAAGTCGAGCCGACGCAACATCAGAGCAAGCTCTTGCTCAATGTATTCAGGCTGCCCCTCTTCAAGTAACAAAACTGCTTTTTTATCTTTGCAAAAGTCGGTGAGCTCTGCGGGCACCAAGGGATAAGTGACGTTCAAAACCAATATGGAAAGGCTTGAAGCACCAAATGCATCTGACAAATCAAACTGCTGAAGAGCTCGGATGAGCGTGTTGTAAAGCCCACCTTGAACAATCAAACCCAAATCTTGGTGTGATGTACCTTTGAAATGTTCATTGAGTTTGTTGGCCACAATGTAATCGCGTGCAGCAGGCAAGCGATGTTCTACTTTGCGTTTTTCTTGTGCAAATGTGACAGGAGGATGCGCCAAACGCATGTAATTGAAACTGGCTGGTTCTTGCAATAAATTCTTTTTGGAAAGAAAAGGGGCCACATTGTTTTTGGCAATGAATTGCCCTTTCACATGACACGCTCTAATGCGCAATTCCATCATGACCGGCATATTGGAGGCTTCAGACAATCTAAATCCATGCTCCACCATATTGACCATTTGGCCTAGCTCAGGCCGGGGGTCAAGCAAGCACATACCAGACTTGAGGGCATAAGCGTGTGTTCGCTCTTGAATGACACTAGCGCCTTCACCATAATCTTCACCCACCACAATGAGCACACCGCCAGTGACGCCAGGCGAGGACAGGTTGGAAAGTGCATCGGCCGCAACGTTGGTACCTACAATAGATTTCCACGTCACTGCACCACGAATAGGATAGTGAATAGAGGCGCCCAACATGGCAGCAGCAGATGCCTCGTTGGAGCAAGCTTCTACATGGACGCCCAGTTCATCCATATAGGGTTTAGCTTGAACCATCACGTCAAGCAAATGCGAAACCGGCGCTCCTTGATATCCACCCACATAAGCCACGCCAGATTGAAGCAAGGCCTTCGTGATGGCAAGAATGCCCTCACCTTGAAAGACATCGCCATCACCAGCGCGAAGCGCTTGTATTTCCTCATGAAAAGAAACTTCCAAAACACGCCCTCCTCAAGTTGAAGTGTTATTGCGCTTCAATCTTGGCGTCGCGAATGGCTTTGGCCCACTTGGCTGTTTCGGTTTTGGAACGCTGAGCCAGCGCTTCAGGTGAGCCTGGTGCAGTTTCAAAACCCAGTGCAGAGAATCGCTCAAGAATGGCTTTGTCGTTGGCGGCCGCATTCAATGCAGCATTGAGTTTTTGAATCATGTCGGCTGGGGTGCCTGCTGGTGCAAACATGGCAAAGTAAGCAATCAACTCGTAGTCTTTCAAGCCCAGTGCTTCGTTGACTGTGGGCAGCTCAGGTATGGCTTTGGAGCGCTGAGTCGATGTGACAGCCAAGCCGCGAATTTTGCCTCCCTTGACTTGGGGCAGCATGACAGCAAAGTCGGCAGTAAACATATTGACCTGGCCACCAATGAGGTCAGTCATGGCGGCAGGGCCGCTCTTGTAGGGTACATGCGTCATTTGAACACCGGCCATGCTGGCCAACATTTCAGCAGAAACCAATTGCGAAGTGCTGGCACTGGCAAATGTGACTTGCGTGGGTTTGGCCTTGGCCATGTCGACCAGTTCTTTCAAATTTTTAGCGGGTACGTCGTTGTTGACGGCCACAATGAGGGGCACCGAGCCCATATAACCAATGGGTGCAAACGCGGTATCTTGGTCGTAGGGCAATTTCTTCATCAGACTTTTGAGCGCCGCATTGGTGCTGTTGGTGCCTATGAGAATGGTGTAGCCATCAGGGGCCGATTTGGCCACGGCATCAGCGCCCAGCATGCCGTTGACGCCTGCTTTGTTTTCGACCACGATAGGTTGGCCCAAAACCTCAGACATTTTTTGCGCAAAGGCTCTACCAATTTGATCAGTGGCACTGCCAGCTGCAAATGGAACGATGGCTTTGATGGGTTTATTGGGATAGGCCTGCGCTTGGGCTTGTGTCGCAGCCATGGCAACGCCAAAACCCAACAACACACAGAGCAAACTCTTTTTCAAACCAGCCATACGGGTATTTTTCATGGTATCTCCTAAGTATCAAAAAAATTTTATTCAATCTCAAGACTGAGTAATTTGGCACTCAAACATTTGCCGTGTGCATCAAGGGCCAACGAACGAGTGACGCCGCCACCTAAAGCATTGTGCATCACAAAATTAAGCGCGCCCAGTTGTGGCAAGCTGTAACGAAAAACAGGCCCCTTCGCAATGCCGTCAAAATGCGCCAGCATTCTTTCGGGGGTGAGAAATCTTTCAAGCATCTCAAAATTGTCTCTATTGTAGGCAATGACCGATATCGTAGATCGATCGCCCTTGTCCCCCGTTCGAGTATGTGCAATGTCTCTCAACAACATATTAGGCAAACTCCTCATATCCGTCTAGCAGCACAGTTTGAGTTTGAATGGCAGTTCGGGGCATGAGCATGGAAGCAACGGCAATAAGCTCTCGCACCGATTTGCTGGCACCACCGCCAGAAGCTGGGCCGTTGGTGTACAAAGCCTCTACCTCGTTGGCCACATGCAGCGCTTGCGCCTGAGTGTTCACTCGAACGGCAATTCTGGCTCGCACTTCTGCAGGTTCATGGCTTGGCTGCGTGTCCCCCAAAATCGCGTTCACCCCGATCAGGTCGTAGCGCGCTTCAAAATGTCCATAACCCTCATCGGCCAATCGCGCTTTCACAACATCCAGTGCCAACTGCCCTCTGGCCTTTGCGCCCGGACCTGCATAAGACATTTGCCCTTCACCCACAAAACCGTCCCGATAGCCCAAGGTCACTTTAAGAGTTTCAGGTCGCGTGGTTCCGCTAGCCCCCACAGCTTTGACGCTGTCTGCACCCACTTGCTCAAGTTGCACTTGAGAAAAATCGGCCACCACATCGGGCTGCAGGTATTGTGTGGGGTCTTCTATTTCGTAAAGCAATTGTTCGGTGCAAGTTTGCACCGTGACACAACCACCGGCATCTGCCAATTTGGTAATGACCACATCGCCATTGGCACTGACCTGTGCCAAGGGGTAGCCCAACTGAGCCAAATTGGGCACATCTTTGTAACCAGGGTCGGCAAAATAGCCCCCAGTAATTTGGGCTGCACATTCCAACAAATGTCCCACCATCACCCCTTTGCCCAACAACTGCCAGTCATCTGCACGCCATTGGAAATGATGCATGAGGGGGGCTAAAAATAAAGCAGGGTCTGCCACCCTGCCACTGATGATGACGTGGGCATCGGTTTGCAAAGCAGGCAACAGTGCCTCTGCGCCCAGATAGGCATTGGCCGACACCAACATTGCTTGAATATCCGACACAGTGTGAGTGCTGTCCAGCAGTGGCTCTGAAAGATAATTAGCCAGCAAAATTGGAAGCACATCATCACCCAACACCACGGCCACTTTGACTTGATGAAGCCCTAGCGCTTTAGCGACCGCCAACACTTCTTTGCCTGCCTGCAAAGGATTGGCAGCTCCCATGTTGGTAATGATGCGAGTGCCTTGCGCCATGCATGCAGGCAAGACAGCTTTCATGCGCGCCGACAGCAAAGGATCAAAACCTCGCATGGGATTTTGAATTTTTTCTAACTGTGCCAGTGCAATGGTTCGCTCGGCCAAACACTCAAAGACCAAATAATCGAGTTGGCCTTTTTCGGCCAATGCTAGTGCGGGTGGAATACGGTCGCCCGCATAACCTGCGCCCGCACCTATTCGCAGCGCTTTTTGAGCCATGGCTTAAGAGTCGGCTTGAACCTTGGCGTCCTTCACAACCTTGGCCCACTTTTGTGTTTCATTGCGGATGAACTCGGCAAAGCGTTCAGGCGATCCGCCGCCATCTTCTGCGCCATATTGTTCAAATTTCTCAATCACATCGGGCATGGCCATGACTTTGTTCATGTCTTCATTGATGCGCTTCACAAAAGAGGGGTTCATGCGGCCAGGGCCCACCAAGCCATACCAGGTGGTAGCGTCAAAGCCTGGAAAGCCTTGCTCGTCCATGGTGGGCACATTGGGGTGGCCTTTGGCGCGTTTGGTACGCGTTTGCGCCAGTGCAATGGCTTTGCCACTCTTCACATGTGGTGTGGCAGAGGTCATGGTTTCAAAACAATATTGAACTTGGCCCCCAATCAAGTCTGTGAGCGCGGGTCCAGATCCTTTGTAGGGCACATGCAATGCATCGATGCCCGCACGCAGCTTGAACATTTCCAAAGCCAAATGCTGCGCCGAACCACCGCCGGCAGATGCAAAGCTGATGCGACCGGGGTTTTGTTTGCACAGGGCGGTCAAATCTTTGACATTTTTAGCTGGCTGAGATTCATTGGAAATGAGCAAATTGGGCGTCACACCTACCAAACCAATGGGCGAAAAATCACGTTCTACGTTGTAGCCCAACTTGGGTTGCAAACTAACCGCCAGGGCATGGCTGTTAATGTGGGCCATGAGCAAGGTGTTGCCATCTGCTGGTTGCTTGGCCACAAAGTCTGCAGCAATGACACCTGCTGCACCTGCCTTGTTGTCAATGACAATAGTGACATTCCACATGGCTTGAAGTTTTTGGGCCAACACACGAGCCAACGCATCGGTACCTCCCCCAGGTGGAAAACCCACCACAATTCGAATGGGACCCGACGGCAAAGTTTGGGCTTTGATCATGGGTGCGGCCAGCAAAGTTGCAGATGCGGCCGTGGCTTGGAGAAGAGTTCTGCGTTTCATGGGGTGTCCTTCAATTGTGAATGAGGGCTGGCACAGGGTTGGCTGAAAAATAATCCATGGCGGCTTGAACACCCGAGCCCTGCAGCTTTACACCGCTTAACTTCAAGCCCATCTCGCAGGCAGAGAGTGCGGCAATCAAGGTCAAGTCGTTGCAATCACCCAAATGCCCAATGCGAAACATCTTGCCTTTGACTTTACCTAGGCCGGTTCCCAAAGAACAATCAAATCGTTCATAAATAACTTTGCGCACTGCATCTGCGTCAATGCCTTCGGGGGTCATGACTCCCGTCAAGATGGGTGAGTACAAAGCGGGATCGGCACATTGAATGGGCAGACCCCATGCACGCACACCTGCGCGAACGCCCTCACCCCAACGCACATGGCGCTTGAACACCACATCTAAGCCCTGCCCCAAAATCATGTCGCAAGCCTCGCTGAGGCCATACATTAAATTGGTGTTGGGTGTATAGGGGTAGTAGCCCGACTGATTGATCTCCAGCATCTCATCCCAAGCCCAAAAAGATTTGGGCAGCGTCGATTTTTTACTTAGTTCAATGGCCTTAGGTGACAATGCATTGAAGCTCATACCAGGCGGCAGCATCAGGCCCTTTTGCGAGCCACTGACAGTCACATCAACGCCCCACTCGTCATGCCTGTAATCGGCAGACGCCAAGCCTGAAATGGTGTCAACCATCAGCAATGCAGGATGTTTAGCGTTGTCAATAGCGCGGCGCACGGCTGCAATGTCACTCGTTACGCCAGTAGAAGTTTCGTTGTGCACGACGCACACGGCCTTGATGCTGTGCGATGAGTCCTGCTTCAAGCGCTCTTCTATTTTGTGAGCGTCTACACCTTGGCGCCATCCCTGTGCACCTGGCAATCCCAATAATTCAGCCTTGACACCCAAACGGGTGGCCAACTTGAACCACAAAGATGCAAAGTGACCTGTCTCATACATGAGCACATGATCGCCGGCGCTCAAGGTATTGACCAAGGCAGCTTCCCATGCACCCGTACCGGAGGCTGGATAAATCATGACGGGATGTTGGGTCTTGAAAATGGCCTTCATATTGGCCATCAGTTTCAAGCCCAAAACCCCAAATTCTGGGCCCCGATGGTCAATGGTGGGCAGGCTCATGGCCCGCAAAATTCGATCTGGAACCGGCGAAGGCCCAGGTATTTGCAGGAAGTGCCTACCTGTTGGGTGAAAATCAAGCTGAAGCATTTGGAAACGGTCCTAAGAACTAATTTGAATTTGACGACAGAATAGCGGGAAATCCAACATCTATGATGTGGAAAAACCCGTAGCTCATGTTGAATCAGTCCCCTATGAACACATCGACAACGCTGGCTGAAGCCACTTCTACAGACTCTGCTCTGAAAACTTACGAACAAGTTGCCGCTGCCAGCAACGAGGTGGCAGGCCTCTTGGCCAAGCGTTTGAAAACTGAAACGCAAGGTGAAGTGCTGTTTACTGCCGCCGACCGAGGCCGCTACGCCACCGATGCCTCCATTTACCAAGTCAGCCCCCTGGGTGTATTTGTACCCAAACATGCCGAGGAAGTGGCCACCGCCATGGCCATCTGCCGTGATCTGAAGGTGCCTATCGTTCCCAGAGGTGGCGGCACCAGCCAGTGCGGTCAAACCACCGGCGTGGGCTTGGTCATTGATCACAGCAAATATGTTCGAAATGTCCTCCATCTAGACCTTAAAGCTGGCACGGTAGAGGTGCAACCTGGCATGGTCTTGGACAGCCTCAATGCCTCTCTGAAAAAACATGGCGTATGGTTTCCTGTCGATGTTTCAACCAGTGCGCAAGCGACGCTTGGGGGCATGGCAGGCAACAACTCATGTGGCAGCAGGTCCATTGCCTACGGCAACATGGTGCACAACGTAGTGGGCGCCAAAGCTTGGTTGAGCAACGGCGATTTGCTTGATTTCTCACATTTTGAAAACAGCACAGGACGTGTCAAGCAAATTGGCGAGTTCGTCAAACAACTTGCGGTGCGCCATCAAGCCGAGCTGAAAACCAATTGGCCCAAAGTTTTACGGCGCGTGGCTGGCTATAACTTAGACATTTTTGACAACCAGAATGAGCGGCCCTACAGCCTCGATAGCAAAGTGAATTTGTCGCATTTGTTGGTGGGCAGTGAAGGCACATTGGCCATGACCCAATCGCTTACCTTGAAGCTCAGTGAACTTCCCACAGCCAAGGTCTTGGGCGTGGTGAACTTCAATAGCTTTCATAAAGCCATGGATTCTGCGCAGCACATTGTCAAGCTTGGCAACGGCACCTTGACTGCCGTGGAGTTGGTCGATCGAACCATGATTGACTTGTCATTGAAGATTCCAGCCTTTGAGCCAACTATTCGCACAGCCATCATTGGCAATCCTGAAGCTATTTTGTTGGTCGAATTTGCAGGGACAGACAAAGAAAATCTCAAACGTGAATTGAAGCAACTGGTCGCACTCATGGGCGACATGGGCTTGCCCAACAGTGTGGTGGAAATGGTCGACGATGCACCGCAAAAAAATCTGTGGGAAGTTCGAAAAGCAGGCCTCAACATCATGATGAGCTTAAAGGGCGATGGCAAACCAGTCAGCTTCATTGAAGACTGTGCTGTACCTTTAGAGCACCTAGCAGAGTACACCGATGCTTTGACACAGGTCTTTCAAAAACACGGCACCAAGGGCACATGGTATGCCCACGCGTCAGTGGGTACTTTGCATGTGCGGCCTATTTTGGACATGCGCCGTGATGGCCCCCACAAAATGCGCGCCATTGCCGAGGAAGCCAGCGTTCTCGTTAGAAAATTTAAAGGGGCTTACAGCGGTGAGCACGGCGATGGTCTTTGCCGAGGTGAATGGATAGAGTGGCAGTTTGGCCCTGCCCTGCAGCAAGCCTTTGCACAAATCAAGCAGCACCTTGACCCCTTGAACCTGCTCAGTCCTAACCGCATGGTCAATCCACCCAAAATGGACGACACATCGCTCATGCGCTTTGGCAAAAACTACAAAGTGATACCCATTCAAACCGCCTTGGACTGGAGCGCATGGAACGTACACAACGATGCCGCTACAGAGGAAACAACAGCGCCTGGCACGGGTCAAGATCCAGCACAAGGCTTGGCCAAAGCTGTTGAAATGTGCAACAACAATGGCACTTGCAGAAAATTTGATGCAGGAACCATGTGCCCCAGCTTTAGAGTCACACGCGATGAAATACATGCCACACGCGGCAGAGCCAACACACTTCGCTTGGCACTGAGTGGCCAACTTCAAGGCGGCCTACAAAGCGCTGAGGTCAAGGAAGCGATGGACTTGTGTGTGGGCTGCAAAGGATGCAAACGCGATTGCCCCACTGGCGTTGACATGGCGCGCATGAAGATTGAAGTGCAGCATCACTACAACGAAAAGCATGGCTTGTCATTCAAAGACACACTCATATCCAACTTGCCGCGTTATGCACACATTGCATCGCAATGGCCAGGCCTAATGAACCTGCGCAACCAATCGCCTTTGTTGGCACGCTTGGCAGAGTCTTTAACGGGCCTTTCTGCAGAGCGTTCTTGGCCCGAATGGAAGAAAGACCATTTTTTCAACAGCCAGCGTGTAGGTGTTTCGGCACAAGAAATATTGGTGGCCAGCAAACCCGTGGTGTTGTTTGTCGATACTTTCAACGGCTACTTCGAATCTGAAAATGCTTGGGCTGCTCACGATGTTTTGTTGGCGGCGGGTTATCAAGTGCATATTGCCAGTCGTACCAAGCAAGACACACCTGGAAAGCACCTTTGCTGCGGTCGAACCTATTTGGCCAGCGGGCAA
>CAJCDH010000314.1 GCA_903961095.1 uncultured Burkholderiales bacterium
TCTGCCACCATGGTTTGCACAAATGGTTTTTGATATGCAAAGCGAAACTGCTGCGGCTTTTGAAACTCAAATGTGCCAGAGGAAGTTTTTCGGCGTGGCACTTGATCGGCTTTGGCAGGCGAACTCACCACTTGCGTAAATTGAGCGCGACCACTGTTGCTGAGTTGAAGAAATTGTCGCAATGACTCAAGCGCGTCAGCGTTTGATTGTGCCCATGCAAAAGGAATTAGCACAAGCCATGCAACCAGCACCCAAAGAATTTGAAACTTAACTTTCATGATGGCAAGGAAGTATGAAGAAGGAAGCTTATTCGGAGCGCGCAGGCACCAAAATTTCACGCTGACCGTTGCTGCTCATGGAACTGACCAAGCCCGCTTTTTCCATTTCCTCCACCAAACGTGCGGCCCGGTTGTAACCAATCTTCAAGTGCCGCTGCACCAATGAAATACTGGCCTTGCGATTTTTCAAAACCACCTCAACCGCTTGGTCGTACATGGGGTCTTTTTCGGCATCGCCAGTTTCGCCATAGCCGGTGTCTTCGCCGTCGGTGGTGCCACCTTCCAGCACGCCTTCGATGTAATCTGGCTCACCTTGTGTTTTCAAATAACTCACCACACGGTGCACTTCTTCATCACTCACAAAGGCCCCGTGAACTCGAATTGGGAAGCCAGTGCCAGAAGGCATGTAAAGCATATCGCCCATGCCCAACAAAGCTTCGGCACCCATCTGGTCCAGAATTGTTCGGCTGTCAATTTTGCTCGAAACTTGGAACGCAATTCGAGTGGGAATATTGGCTTTGATCAACCCCGTGATCACATCGACACTAGGCCTTTGGGTGGCCAAGATTAAGTGAATGCCCGCAGCACGCGCCTTTTGCGCCAAGCGTGCAATGAGCTCCTCAATCTTCTTGCCCACCACCATCATGAGGTCGGCCAATTCGTCAATCACCACCACAATGTGCGGCAAACGCTTAAGTGGTTCAGGATCGTCGGGTGTGAGGCTGAACGGATTCAAAATAAACTCTTCGCGCTCAGTAGCGTCGTCTATTTTGGTGTTGTAGCCCGCCAAATTGCGCACACCCATTTTGCTCATCAGTTTGTAGCGGCGCTCCATCTCGCCCACACACCAGTTAAGACCGTGCGCAGCTTGTCGCATGTCTGTGACCACAGGTGCTATCAAATGAGGAATGCCTTCATAGACGGACATTTCCAACATCTTGGGGTCGATCATGAGCAAACGGACATCGCGAGCTTCGGCCTTGTAGAGCAATGACAAGATCATGGCATTGATACCCACCGACTTGCCAGAGCCTGTGGTGCCGGCCACCAACACGTGCGGCATTTTGGCCAAATCGGCTACCACCGGATTGCCCACAATGTCTTTGCCTAAGCCCATGGTGAGCATCGACTTGGCTTCGTTGTAGACCTGCGAACCCAAAATTTCGCTCAGCTTGATGGACTGACGTTTGGCATTGGGCAGCTCAAGCGCCATGAAGTTTTTGCCCGGAATGGTTTCCACCACACGGATGGAAATGAGGCTGAGTGAACGCGCCAAGTCTTTGGCCAAGTTGACCACTTGCGAGCCTTTGACACCGGTGGCAGGTTCTATTTCATAACGTGTGATGACAGGGCCTGGCGCTGCGGCAACGACTCGCACTTCAACGCCAAAATCTTTGAGCCGTTTTTCAATCATGCGGCTGGTCATCTCAAGTGTTTCAGGCGCAACGCCTTCTTGGCGCAGCGTCAAACTGTCAAGCAAATCAACTTGAGGTAATTTGCTGTCAGGCAGTTCATTGAACAAAGGTTTCTGGCGTTCTTTAACCACGCGCTCACTTCGCGGCACAGCAGTGACAGGCGCTTCAATGACCATTGGCGCAACCGGCGCTGCAAATACGGGTGCAGCCACACCTGCTGCCGCAAACAAAGGCTTCTCTTCAAACTCATTTTCAAAGGGGTGAAGCTGTGGTTCAGCCGGCAACTTGGATTGAAGTTGCTCGCGTTCACGCAAGGCCTGTTGGCCCATGGCCAAGTCTTCTTCCATCTCGCGCTTGACTTGACGGGATTGCATCAAGCCGTCGATCTTGCCGCCCAATGATTCACACACTTGGCCCCAAGAAAAACCAAAGACCCATCCCATGCCCAAAGCGATACACACAATTTCAATCAAGCTCGAACCATTGAAGCCCAACCATTTCAAAGAGAAATGCCCAACGGCATAGCCCACTGCACCACCGCTGGTGCCTGGCAGAATGGCATCCCAACGAGTGAGTCGCGCCCACTCGAGGGCACTGCTGGAAGACATTAGCACTAACAAGCCCACCCAAAAAATCAGCCGGGTTTGCCAATTGTTCTCAGGCTCTTTGAATGAGGCACCCTGACTGGATTCATCTGTGCGCAACCAATTGGCCCAAGCAATGAGCCAAAAACGGCCCAAGATAGCCACCAACCACCACGCGGAGTAGCCAAAGCAAAAGTACATGCCATCTGCCAACCAGGCCCCCACCAGGCCCATCCAATTGCGCACTGGGCCGCCCAAACCTGAGCCAGACCAAGAGGGGTCTTTGGGGCTGAAACTGAACATGGACAAAACCAGCAGCAACAGGGCAGCAGCCCCCAGAAAAAGAACGATTTCCTGAGTAAAACGCAGCAATCCAATACCCTCGGTTAACTCTCCCTTTGAGTCTGATTCGGGGCTGCCAGTTGGGTTGGTAAGGGTACGAAGTGAATAGGTCATGGTCTTACCCTCAAGCTTACCCGATAGACCTCCCTAAACAGTCGTTTCATAAGCTTCTTACAATGGGGTTTTAGCGTTTTACCGAATTCAGCAAGATTGCCCACCATGTCCAATACCGTTTCGACCCAACATGCCCAAGTTTTGATCCTGGGATCAGGCCCTGCCGGCTACACCGCCGCTGTGTATGCAGCCCGAGCCAACCTCAAGCCTTTGCTGATTACGGGCATTGCACAAGGCGGCCAATTGATGACCACCACCGAGGTGGACAATTGGCCCGCCGACGTGCACGGCGTGCAAGGCCCCGACCTCATGCAACGCTTTTTGGAGCACGCAGAACGCTTTAATACGCAAATTGTGTTTGACCACATCAACAAGGTCGATTTCAGTCAGCGACCCTTTACCTTGACGGGAGACAGTGGTGTTTACACCTGCGACTCATTGATCATTGCCACGGGCGCATCTGCCAAATATTTGGGAATTGAATCCGAGACAGCCTTCATGGGCCGTGGGGTTTCAGGCTGTGCCACCTGCGATGGTTTCTTTTACAAAGAGCAAGTTTGCTGCGTGGTAGGCGGCGGCAATACCGCCGTGGAAGAGGCTTTGTACCTTTCCAACATTGCAAGCAAGGTGTACCTCATTCACCGCCGCGACAAATTCAAGGCCGAACCCATCTTGGTCGACAAGTTGATGGACAAAGTCGCTGCAGGAAAAATTGTTTTGCAAACTTTCCAAACTTTGGAAGAAGTTTTGGGCGACGCCACTGGGGTCACCGGTGTGCGTTTGAAGTCCACCAAAGACGGCTCCTTGCAAGATTTAGAACTCAAAGGTTGCTTCATTGCCATTGGTCATTCACCCAATACAGCTATTTTCCAAAATCAACTTCAGATGGAAAACGGCTATATCGTGACCCAAAGCGGCCTGAAAGGCTTTGCCACCATGACCAGTGTTCCAGGCGTATTTGCTGCGGGTGACGTGCAAGATCACGTTTACCGTCAGGCCATTACCAGCGCCGGAACTGGCTGTATGGCGGCCTTGGACGCTCAGCGCTTTTTGGAGCAAGAAGGCGCCTGACGCCACTTTTTGGGCAGTTTCTATTGGCTCAGGCCAAATAATCTGGCTATAATCCAAGGCTTTGCTGCGCACTCCCCATGGGATGCAATGCAAAAAACTGGGTTACTACATATGGGTTACCGCCACCCTTCTGGCGAGGTGAGGTTGGACCGCCTTAAGTTTTGCAAGCTTCCCTCAGGGTTGCACTCGCAAAACTGATCAGGCACCAACTGTTTAAAAGTATCGGAGTGTCCACATGGCACGCGTCTGCGACGTAACGGGCAAAGGCCCAATGGTCGGAAACAATGTTTCCCACGCCAACAACAAAACCAAGCGCCGGTTCCTGCCGAACCTGCAATATCGCCGTTTCTGGGTAGAGAGCGAAAACCGTTGGGTACGCCTGCGCGTTTCCAGCGCAGCTCTGCGACTGATCGACAAAAATGGCATTGATGCTGTTCTCGCTGATTTGCGTGAACGCGGTCAAGCTTAACCCCCTACAGGAGCACCATCATGGCAAGCAAA
>CAJCDH010000315.1 GCA_903961095.1 uncultured Burkholderiales bacterium
AGCTTGTATAGATGCCCAGCGCTTGGCGAATTCAGACAAAATGCCACCGTGATAAGTCGCATCCCGATAAAGATCTACAAACCCCTCCCAAGGGATAATTGCTTTTAGCGCATCGGGCGCGCGCTCCGCTGCAAGCCATGCCATGTGCGAGTAATATGAAATACCCAGAACTCCGACAGAGCCGTTAGACCACGGTTGCGAGCCTGCCCATTCAATCGATTGACAAAAATCATCAGTCTCTTGCGGCGACATGGGATCTAAAACTCCCTCACTCCATCCCGCACCTCGTGAGTCAACTCGAACCACCACATAATCGTGCGGCACCCATCTTTCCGGATCAGTGACCTCCCAAGCTTGATACTTATTTGAAGAACCGATTAATATCTCTGGATAGTCGGAAATCATTTTTTCCCACTGCATCGGATACCCATCTTGATAAGTCAATCCTTTGGCATAAACGCCATGCGAAATGATGACCGGGTATTTTTTGCTTTGATCAATCGGCGAAAAAACATCTGCGCGCAATACAATGCCGTCATTCATCGGAACTGGGGCATTCCATATAACTCTCATGCCGTCTCGAACTTCAGAGCGGACGAAGGAGTCATCTCGTGATGTCATTTGACTTTTATCCCATGAAGACTGTGGGATGCATCCTTGACCGTAAAGAAAACTGCATCTTTGCCGTTTGGAGTACTACCGCAATGAATCGTGTTTGCAGGGATGTAAATGAGCTCACCTTGGGATGCTGTATGGGTGATGCCATCGACAATCAATTCCATTTCACCTTCGAGAACATAGATCCATTGCTCGTTAGGGTGTGAGTGAGGCTCAGACACCTTACCAGCTGGTGCGGTCATAAGCGCTACGATCATTCTGTCGCCTTCCACACACCCTCCAAAAACAGGAGAGTATTCGGGGCCGCCCAAAATTTGATTTATCTTGCTGAAATTAAAAATATGCTCTCCTTTTTGGGCTCTGTGCGCGCCTGGAGTTCTGGCTTTCAATAATTCTGAATCTGTGTTTGACATAGTTGAATCTAAATAAGTGGCGGTTGTTTTCAGAATATTTCTGAAGCTTCAAAATCACAAATCGTTTAATATCATTCAATCCATAGGTCGTGGCTATGGTTTAGCCTCTTTAAGACCCATCCCTTTCGTTTAAACGAGATTTTTTTCTTTAAAAAGCATAGACAAAGCCTATCTGACATCATGAATTTACGACGTATCGACTTAAACCTTTTGCTCTCGTTAGAAGCACTGATTTCTCTGCAAAGTGTGACAGCTGCGGCAAAAAAAATGCATGTCTCTCAACCCTCAATGAGCGGCTCTTTGTCTCGCTTGAGAGCGCATTTTGGCGACCCTTTGCTTAACAAAACAGGGCGGAGAATGACGCTATCGCCCTTGGGCGAAATGTTGAAAGAGCCCGTGCGTGAAGCGCTTGAAAAAATCGATCAAACAATTTCATTAAGACCAAATTTCAATCCCCTAACGGCTAAGCGACACTTTTCAATTTGCGCTTCTGAGTCAACTGTTTTGACTCTGTTAATTGATGTTTTAAAAATTTTAGAAACAGAAGCACCTGGCGTCACTGTGGAGTTACTGCCTGCTGATCCTGAAAAAATGGTTGAAAAACTGATTCAAAGAGAGCTTGATTTTAGTTTTGGTGTAGAAAGTTTTTGTATTCCTGATCATCCTAAAGTAACGGTAATCAATGATTCATTTCATTGCGTTGTTTGGAATGGAAATCGCAAAGTCAAACATCAACTCATACTTAAAAAATATCTGGAAATGGGTCATGCAGTGACTCAATATGGGTTTGATAAAAGACCAGGGTTTGAGCACTTTAGTCTTGAAAAGCTTGGCATTCAAAGAAGGGTTGAAGTGACGTGCACTACACCAGCGCTACTGGGTCATTTAGTTGTGGGTACTCAGCGAGTTGCAACCCTGCCCACACGATTAGCCTTGCAGCTTGCCGCATATCTACCACTCAAACTTTTTGTCCCTCCAGTTCAAATTCCACCTTTGGAAATTGCAATGCAATGGCACAGATCTAGAGAGCATGACAGTGCCAGCCTATGGCTTCGCGAAAAAGTACTTCAAATCTCTAAAAAAATGGGCTATTTGCCGGCCAGTTAAGTACTCCTGCCCATTTAGCTTAATGCGAATTTGAAATAGCGCATTGGCAAAACGCCACTGACCTCAAAAATCAGTGGCATCTAAATCAGCGCGCCAACCAGAACTTTTTCCTGGTATCTGTTAGTTACAAATTTTTACAGTTGTTGAAGCTAAGCATTTTATGGCGCTGGCTTAGGAGGACGGTGAAGTGCGCAAATCTTATTGCCCGTTGGATCACGAAGATAGGCTAAATTCAATGCGCCAAATGCTCCCTCTCTTGTCCCTGGAGGGTCTTCGCATGTTGTTCCACCATTGGCAATACCGGCAGCATGAAAAGCATGAACCTGCTCCTGTGTCTCTGCCAGAAAACCAATCGTGCCACCATTGGCCGGCGTTGCAGTTTGTCCATCGATCGGCTTGGTAATTGAAAAAGACCCTTTTGGAGTGCGGTAGAAATAACGCGTACCGTTGTTGACAACGCCCGCGGGAATTCCCAAAGTACTTAAAACAGCGTCATAAAACTTTCTAGATGCCTCAAGGTCATTGGCACCGACCATTACGTGACTGAACATTATTTTCCTTTGTGAGTTGGTTGAAAATTGATATGCTGAAAATAGATGATAGAACTCAAGGCTTTGCTTTCTATGCGCATTGAGGTTTGCTTACTTTAAGTGTAATTACAAAATGTTATCAAAACTTATCAAGCCAATTGAATAAAATTGGCAACGCAATTTCTGACGCAAACATGCAACGTGCATCGTGTCCGCAAGCGTTCACCATGATCGCTTTGTGATTGGCCATTTGAGTTGGTGGCCAGTGCGTGCAGCCAATGCAGCAATGTCTTCTAATGTGTCCACATCGGTCCGATAACGGCTGTTGGAGCTAGCCCAAGCGTGCACTTGGTCGGGGTGAGCTGATTGCCACTGGCGACAACCCACATTGACATCACTAGCAAGAATCTGGTCGCGCACTTCAGCGCTGAACATCACCGGATTACCTGGCTTGCCTTCAACGGTGGGCTGAATCACCTGAATGCCCTCAGAGCGCTTCTTGTAAGCACCAATCAGATCGTTAATGTCTTGAGAGTTGATGAACGGTTGGTCTGCCAAAGCAACAATGACCGCATCGAGTTTGACCGAGAGCGATTGAAGTCCCACCCTCAAGGAAGAAATTTGTCCAGCATCTGGGTTGGTGTTGCGCACCAAGGTCACAGGAAACTCTTTGACCACTTCTTCAATGCGGTCAGCGTAATGCCCCAACACGACAACAACTTCGTCGACGCCAGCACCCGAAAGTGCAATCAGTTGGCGACGAATCAATGGAACACCGTCCAACTCGAGCAGACTTTTGGGTCGATGCCCCATGCGAGATGCAGAACCTGCAGCAAGCAACACGGCGCCCACTGTAAGGCGGTTGTACAAACCGCCGCCACCTTTGAGAATGCAACCCATGTTCAGCCTCCGCAGCAAGATGATGGCATCCATAAAGCTGCTTTAAAACCTTGTAAATCACGCCGACCTTGCGTTGCCACCACCACAAAATCGGGCTGTGACTGCTCTGAGCTTTGTAAGCGTGCTCCGTGTGTGATCCATTCGTTGGAGTTCATGTTTGAGGTCCTCAAATTCAAATTTTATTTGAGCATATACCGGGCCCAAGGTGACGCAACTTCAACAAATGCGTGCATCCAGGGCAAGTCATGGTGATTGATGACGACTCTCTGGCTGTAATCGGCTTTGATATGCATGTGCTTGATGCTAAGTTGTGAAGCAGTTTAAAGCTATTACAACTAACCCAAAAACTCTTTCCTCAATTTGTACCCATGCTCATTTAACTGAGGTGCCTCAGCAAAGGTTTCCGAATCCCAAGGCCCCATCCAAGGCGACACTGGCATTTCCACATCTTTGCCATTGACCTTCATTGGCTTGGTCAGCAACTGTGGATGTGCAATCAAGTCGTGTACAGAGTTAATTTGACCAAAGGCTGTTTGGGCTTGGGTCAAGCGGCCTATCATTTCACCACTGGGAACTTTGTCAAAAATTTCGGCTACCGTACCATCAACAAATTCTCGATGTTTCACTCGTGTTGCATTGTTTTGACAGCGCTCATCGACCAACAAATCGGGTCGGCGCAAAACAATGTTACAAAAATCGGCCCATTCGCGTTCGTTCTGGATGGAAATCACAATGTCGCGACCGTCTGCGCAAGTAAATCCGCCATAGGGTGCAATTGAAGGATGCTTCAAGCCTACACGCTCTGGCGCTTTTCCGCCATAACGAGCTTGCAAGTAAGGCACACTCATCAGCTCAGCTGCAGAACCAAACAAAGACACTTTGATACCAGAACCTTGCCCCGTTTTTTCACGCAACAGCAACGCTTGTTGAATTCCTATGAGGGCATTCAGACCCGCATTGATATCGCACACTGACACACCAATGCGCCCCCAATCTCCTGGCGCGCCACTCACGGCCACCAAACCGCTCTCGGCTTGCACCAACAAGTCGTAAGCTTTCATGCCGTAGAACTTGCCTTCGTCACCATAACCGCTGATGTCACAAGTGATCAATTGAGGATAGTCTTTGCGCAGTTGCTCAGAGCCAATGCCCAAGCGTTCAGTTGCGCCTGGTGCCAAGTTTTGAATCACCACATCGGCCTTGCTCAACATGGCCCTCAAAACCAGCATGTCAGCTTTGTCTTTTAAATTCAAAGCGACCGACTCTTTACCACGGTTAATCCAGATCCAGTAAGAAGACTCTCCATTGACTGTTCGGTCATACCCTCTTGCAAAGTCACCTTCGGGACGCTCAATTTTGATGACACGTGCACCCGCATCGGCCAAGCGACTGCTGCAATACGGCGCAGCAACGGCCTGCTCAAGTGCGATGACCAAAATGCCATCTAACGGCCTTGAAGTCAATGCCGCTGAATTCGCACAGGATGAGTTGTGATTCATAAAGCTGTTCCCTAATGGAACGCCATTGTGAGCAAATTAAGCAAATTGAGCAAATTGAGTGAACTGGGGAATTACAAAAAGCCGAATTCAGTATTGCGACTGCGTCAACACAGATCTTGGCAACCAATGGACGGCAAATCAATGCATGGTTGGCCTTTGCAACATTCGTCAGTTAAATAAACTAACAAATTTTGCATCCGACTCATGTTTGCGCGATAGCGCAGGTTTCGTCCTTCACGCTCTTGTGACACAAGTTCGCAATAAAGAAGTTCTTTAAGATGAAAAGAGAGTGAGTTAGAAGGAACACCAAGCGCTGAAGCCATATCACTTGGATACATGCCATCCTGCCCCGCAACAACCAGCAATCGAAAAACGTTCAAGCGATTGATTTGCGCTAAAGCGCAAAGCGCCTTGACAACCCACTGTGGGTCGGCTGGAGTGACAACTTCATTCATGTTGACTCCTTGTTACTCTCGAGTTGCAACATAGGCTTTGTAGGCAATCTTAATGTGGCAATCCAACATATGGAAAGCATTGCAGCAGATCCAATGAGTGAATAAATCAGACCACCCCACTGAAACAACAAGCCCGACATCAATGTTCCAAAGAAGCGCCCCAAGGCATTCGCAGCATAGTAAAACCCAACATCCTCAGCTGCTTTTTCTGAGCCTGCATAGGCCAATATCAAATAGCTGTGAACTGAGGAGTTAACCGCAAATGCAAATCCGAACAAACCAAGCCCACCCACAACCCACCACTCAAGATGAGGAACGTCTTGCCAGACAATGACAGCAATTACAGCAGGAATCAATGCCAAGGCCAAGGACCACCAGCGAGCGGCTGGTACTTCTCGAGAGAGACCGTCTTCACTGCGCTTGACAATATTGGGGGCAAGGGCTTGAACTAACCCATACCCTATTGTCCAAGTTGCCAAGAATGTACCCACCATTGTGAAAGTCCAGCCAACTGAGTATAGGAATACTGGTACACCCACTACAAACCAAACATCGCGAGCCCCAAAAAGTACAACGCGCGCAGCAGAGAGTGCGTTGAGGCCTTGGTTTTTTGAAAACAATTCTTTGGCTGATTTGGAGGCTTTGCTCTTGCCAATCATGGGCGGCAGACTGCTGATGACGCCAATCAAAATCAAAGCCAGTAATCCAGCCATGGCTATCAACGACCACTGAAATCCGACAGCTTGCAGTAAAACGCCACCCAGAAAAAAACCAAAACCTTTCATGGCATTTTTACTTCCAGTGAACCATGCAACCCACTTGAACAGCTGACCATTACTTTGGGTTTTGGCTTCAGCCTGAGTAATTTTGATCGCTGACTTGCTGGCAGTTTTGGTGAGATCTTTTGCAACGCCACAAATACCCTGTGAAATGACCACCCATGCGACAGACATGGCTGCAGTCCAATTGGGGTCAAGTTGAGACAAGAGCATGAACCCAACAATCTGAGTCATCAGACCCACAGTGAGCATGCGTGCAATACCAAATCTTGTGGCCAACCAGCCGCCAATCAAATTGGCCAGCACGCCAGCTGCTTCGTAAAGCAAAAATAACAAAGACAACATGAAGGGTGAGTAACCCAGTTTGTAGAAATGAAGGAGCACTAGCATGCGCAGTGCCCCATCTGTGAGCGTGAACCCCCAATAGGCTGCCGTAACGATCATGTAATTTCGAACAGCTGGCGCCACGACAGGAAGTTGACGATCAGAAGAGCTCATCTTAAATACCAACAGATTCCATGTAGCAGGCCAAATCGACCATACGGCATGCGTAGCCCATCTCGTTGTCATACCAAGCATAGACTTTGAGGAGAGTTCCGTCAGTCACCATGGTCGACAACGCGTCGATGATTGAGCTGCGGGTGTCGCGTGCATAGTCAACACTCACCAAAGGACGTGTTTCATATCCCAGAATGCCAAGCAATGGTCCATTTGCTGCATTTTCAAAAAGTGTATTGACTTCCTCTGCTGTGGTCGAACATTGAAGTTCAAAAACGCAATCGGTCAAAGATGCGTTCAACACAGGCGCTCGAACCGCATGGCCGTTCAGTTTGCCTTTGAGCTCAGGGTAGATTAATGCAATCGCTGTGGCACTTCCTGTTGATGTTGGTGCCAAACTCATCATGGCGCTGCGTGCACGGCGCAAATCTTTGTGCGGGGCATCCACCACCAAGTTGGTATTGGTCGGGTCGTGGATGGTTGTGATCTGACCGTGCTTGATGCCCAAGTTTTCGTGAATCACTTTGACAACGGGTGCCAAGCAATTGGTTGTACAAGAAGCTGCTGTGACGATGAAATCTTTGGCAGGGCTGTACAACTCGTGATTGATGCCAACCACAATATTAAGTACGCCGCCAACCTTCACGGGTGCTGCAACGATCACTCGCTTTGCACCGCGATCTAGGTGGCCTTGAATGGTTTCAGGTGTGAGAAATTTCCCTGTGCATTCAAGCACAAGCTCTACGCCCAACTCACCCCATGGAATTTCGGCAGCTGTGGCGTAAGAGCTGAAACGAATGCGTTTGTCTTTGATCAGAATAGCCTCATCGCCATCTGCGCGAATGTCGGCTTTCCATTTGCCTTGAACGGAATCGAAGGCGAGCAAGTGAGCCGTTGCGGCAGATCCGCCTTTGAGTTCATTGACATGAACAACATCAAGTCGGTTTGATTCACGGGGATCGTTTTCAGGGCGATCTGCTGCGCCCATTGCAGCTCTCAAAGCTAAACGACCAATTCGACCCATGCCATTGATACCGACTTTCATGCTGACCCCTTGCCAATAGGTGAATAAAACTTGAAGTATAGAAATATATTGTGACCAATTGATGACTGGGCAATGGCTTATTCATGCGGTATGCAGTGGTGCGCAAGTCAATGTGGAAGCAAGCTTGACGCAAATTAGGTCAATGAAGAAATGCCATGCCAAGCACTCCCTATTCATTCAAATGTGCGCGCAGGAACTGGCGGAAGTAGGCCATCGCCGGCGCTTCGGTGCGCCCAGCAAGCGTCACATAAGCAAAGCGCGCCGTGGCCTTTAAGCGGGGTTGGAGGGACAGCTGTACCATGCTTCCGTCCTTGAGTCGGTCACGTGCCGCGGCAATCACTCCCAGATAGATCGCGTCAGTCTGCGCAACAGTGGCAAGCAGGCCGTTGATATCGTCGCAGCGCAGGGCGACCATTTCAGCGGGGTTAGCCTGCAGGCCATATTGGTCCACCAATAAACGTGCCACCTCATCCGAAAGCGGAATGCACGCCACTGGAAATCGCAACACTTCTTTCAGGCTGACTGACTTCTTGCCGGCCAGAGGATGCTTGTCACGGACCACAAAGCCCGCCTTGAGTTCGACCAGCGATTCGATGTTGAGGTCAGCGCTCGGTATCACGCGGTACATGTCCACCACCATGGCATCGATCTGGCGGCTGCGCAGCTGCAGGATCTGCAGTTCTACCGGCCCTTGCGTGACGGCTACCCGCATCCCTGGCTGGGAAGCGGCTGCGCACATCAGTGGCACCATCAACAGGGCAGCGGGGCCAGAGCCCAGGCCCACGCTGATTGCGCCGCGGCCGCCTTCCTTGAGCAGCTTGGCACTGTGGCGCAGTTCTGATGCGTCCCGCACAATATGCCGTGCGCGGGACACCACGTCCAAACCTAAAGGCGTGAGCTCATTGCGCTTGCCAATGCGGTCCAGCACTTTGCCGCCCAAATCGTCCTCAAGGCTTTGAATGCTGCGGCTGAGAGCCGATTGGGTGATGAACAGTTTCTCGGCAGCACGGCTGAACGAGCCGGTGTCGGCCAGGGCCAGCAGGTGTTCTAGGTGCTTGATATTCATCGCGATGGCTTTCTTTTTTCATGAGAAAAATGAATGATAACGAGAATAATAAGTCATTGGACACATTGAATCGGGGCAACTAACATTGAAGTCATTGCCCTTTCTCAAACACTTTTTTTGGAGCTCGCTATGCACCCCACACGCCGCGCCTTGATTCGTCATTGCAGTGCACTGTTTGCAGGCCTTGCTTTGGCCGCAGCCGTTGCCGCGCAGACCTTCCCTTCCAAACCTCTCAGCATGATCGTGGCGTTTCCACCGGGTGGTGGCTCTGATGTGCTGGGCCGCGCCGTTGGCAAAGGCATGGCAGATGTGTTCGGCCAGCCCATCATTGTTGAAAACGTCGTGGGTGTGGGTGGCTCCCTTGGGGTGGTCAAAACAGCCAATGCCCAGCCTGATGGCTACACCCTGTTGGCG
>CAJCDH010000316.1 GCA_903961095.1 uncultured Burkholderiales bacterium
GCGCCAATTAAGACCAATATTTGCGCCATTCGCTCCTTGCTGTATGTAGTTTTGAAGGGAGCTGACAAGGCCTGGGTCTGGCAAAAAATAGGGGCAGCAGGGCGGCTCTTTGTAGGGGTTTAGTTTTAGCAAAGCGCAAGACCTGATGGCCGTGCTCCAGCAGTCAACTTCTGAAAACCCTTGCCAATCGGTGCCCACTACGCGCTCCTTCCATGGCAAAGTGCGCATCAAAGTCTCAAGTGGCTTGGGCGCCATCACCCACACCCTTGCACCAGCGCTTTGGAGGTGCCTGCAGATTCTAGAAAATTGAATTTCGTCCCCAAAGCCTTGCTCTGGCATCAACAGAAACACCTTGCCATGAAGGCTGTCTAAATTCCCGTCCCACTCTGTGGCCGGTATTTTGGCAAGCTCCTTCGCACCAGAAACCGAAAAACCCGATCTGTACCTGACCTGATAGTGGTGCCAACCTTCCTCATAGTTTCCAAGCGCTAAAAGGGCGTAAGACAGATCAAACTCGTTAGCCATGTCCTGAGCGTTTTGTGCATAAAAGGTTTGGAGGTGAGTAAGCGCTTCCTTGTACTGGGCCAGATGTGCATGGGCTTGGCCCAGTATTCGGTGAAGTTCTAAGCTAGGGATTTCTTGAGCTTGCTTGCAAAACTCCAAACACTTTTCTGCCCAAAAAATAGCCTTCTGATGATCCTCAAGAACCATGCAAATTTTGGCTGCATTGACAATGCTCTGTGCGCTGGCCTGAATGTTGATTGACTGCTCAATCAAGTCAAGGGCGCGCTTGGCGGACTCTTTGTTGGAGGGGCCGCCTTGAGAGAACATTTGAACGGCATTGGCATGCAGCTCATGGGCCCGATTGGACGCACTTTGTAAAAGTTCTTCGTTTGAGCCCTCGGGTACTTTGTGTTCAGGCTCGACAGGGTGAACCACATCGCTGCTTTGCAGGTGTGAGTCTGATAAGTTGCTGTCGCTTGGATGCTCGATCAAGATCTGTGCTCTTTGTAGGCCAATAAAGGGGCAGGCCAGTGGGACATCACACTTAGAATTGGCAAAACCGATTCAACCTTCACCAATGAACATTCTACTGATTCACCAGAACTTTCCTGGCCAGTTCAAGCACCTTGGGCCTGCCTTGGCCCGGCTAGGACACAAGGTAGTTGCCATGACAATGAAGCGCATGGATCCAGGTGTTTGGGAGGGCGTGACTTTGGTGCCGTACCGACCGGCCAAAGGCACAACTGTAGGCATTCACCCCTGGGTGGGTGACTTTGAGACCAAGGTGATCAGGGGAGAAGCGTGCCTGAACACAGCCATGAAGCTGAAAGAAGAGGGCTTTGAGCCAGACGTGATAGTTGCCCACCACGGCTGGGGCGAGAGCCTATTTTTAAAGGAGCTTTGGCCCCAAGCAGGGATGGGAATTTACTGCGAGTTTTACTATCACGCAGATGGCGCAGATGTGGACTTTGACAAAGAGTTCCCCCAGACCGATTTGGCTGAGCGGTGCCGGCTGCGACTTAGAAACCTGAACAACATGGTGCACTTTGAGGTGGCCGACCGCGGCATCTCTCCAACCAAATGGCAGGCCAGCACGTTCCCAGAGCACTTTCGAAGCAAGATCGATGTGATCCACGACGGCATCGACACCAACGCCCTCGTGCCCAACCCCCGAATTGCGATGCGCTTAGCTGAAGACGTTCACATTCACAAGGGCGATGAAGTCATCACCTTTGTGAACAGAAACCTCGAGCCCTACAGGGGATACCACACCTTCATGCGGGCACTGCCAAAGATTCTGAGTGAGCGGCCCAACACCCGCGTGCTGATCGTGGGGGGCGACGATGTGAGCTACGGCTCAAGGCCCCAAGACGGACAAAGCTGGCGAGAGATTTATTGGAACGAGGCCCTTCCCAAGATGACTGAGCAGATGCGCAGCAGGGTCCACTTCTTGGGCCACGTGCCTTACGATCAGTTTGTGGCCCTGCTTCAGATCTCTAGCGTGCACGTGTACCTCACCTATCCTTTTGTGCTCTCTTGGAGCTTGCTAGAAGCCATGAGCGTGGGCTGCGCCATTGTGGCCAGCGACACCCAGCCCCTCAAGGAGGCCATCGTTCACAACGAAACTGGCCGCATGGTGAGCTTTTTTGAGCCAGAAAAGCTGTCACAGGAGGTCTGCGCCCTGCTTGCCGACCCGGCGCTCAGGGATCGACTTGGGCGAAATGCTAGAGAGTTTGCAAAGCAGAACTACGACCTTCAAAGCGTGTGTTTGCCCCGCCAAATTGAGTGGGTCAACTCTTTGGCAAATTGCTAGGTATTTAAAATTTTGTACAAATTTTTCTCCTATATGAATATATTCATATAGGAATGACCTAGAATCGGATCCTATGGAAAGTTTGATACTAGTTCAACTCAAGAGCTCGGAAGCTCAGTCGGCGCAACTGGTGGCGCTGCAGTCGCTTTTTGCCAGGGCCTGCAACAACTTGGCACCGCTGGTGAGCCAGTCGCGCTGCTGGAACCGTGTGGCCTTGCATCACCTGGCCTATAAGGGCCTTCGCGAGCGGTACCCGCAGCTTGGCTCTCAGATGGTCTGCAACGTGATTTACTCGGTTTGCAGGGCAGCAAGGCTTGTTTACCAGCACCCGCAAAGTCCTTGGAACGTAGCCAAGATCGGCCAGGCAAGCCTTCCCGTGATCGCCTTCTCAGACGACACACCCGTGTTCTTTGACAGGCACACCCTGAGCATCAAAAAGGGCCAGGTCTCGCTCTTTACGCTGGACGGGCGCATGCGGTTTGAGCTGGGCCTAGCAGAGGCCGATGAGATGCGCTTTAGGCAAGAAAAGCTCAGAGAAATTTCTCTGGAAAAACGCGGCGGTAGCTACTTTCTCCGCTTCATTTTGGTTGCAGCAGCCGAGACCGCAATAGATCGAAGTGGTCAGGCTGAGGGTGGCGGTGAGCCTGCTCTTGCCCCTGCAGCCGACGCTTCTGCACTCGACGCTGATGCACTCGACGCTGATGCACTCGACGCTTCTGCTCAGGCTATCAGCGCCGCGCAGGCCCGCCGCTTGGACCTGCCCAGTTACTTGGTGGTGCACAGCGAGCCGCCTTTATTTGGAAGCCCTGACCTTGCAATCCCCATGCTCCAAGAAGCTGGCCAAGCTCAGCGCTTGAGGGCCTAAGGGGTCTAAGTGTCTTAAGGGCCTTGAACCAACCTAAAACTCACCTTACAAAAAACAAGAACAGATGACCAAAAAACAAAAAACAGCCCAGTCGCCCTATGGCAGCAAGGACGTCAAGGAAACTGGTGAGCTCATGGCTGAGATGATCAGGCTCTTGCCGCGCTTTCGAAGCACAGCCGGCCTTGCCCTGATCGGCGGCCTTTTGCTTTTGAGCCCCACCTTTTACATGCAGGAAGTCTATGACCGGGTGGTCAACAGCCGCAACAGCTACACCCTCTTGATGCTCACCCTGTTCGTGTTCTTTGCGATGGTGATCATGGAGCTGATTGAGTGGGTGAGGGGCGAGGTGATGCTGAGCGCTGCAAGAGAGCTTGACCGGCGCTTGTCAGCGCGTGTGTTTGATGCCACTTTCAAGGCCAACCAGATCAAACCCGGAACTTATGGCCAGATGCCCATCAACGACCTTCGGGTCTTGGTTGAGTTCATGTCGATGCCAGTGGCCGCCACGCTCATGCAGGCGCCCATTTCCGGATTCTTTTTGTTTTTGATCTTTTTGATTAACCCAACATTGGGCTGGTCGGCGCTTTTTGGAGTAGGCGTGCAAATCGTTTTGGCGGCCATCACAGAAAAAGTGACCCAACCCGGCCTTGTGGAATCTGGCAAGGCGGCAAGCTCAGCGGTGAGCTACGCAAGTGGCGTGATTGCCAACGCCGAAGTTGTCGAGTCGATGGGCATGAACGAGGGTGTGCACCAGAGATGGATGCTGAGGCAAAGAAAGTTTTTGCGCTTACAGGGAGACGCGTCCGACAAGGCTGGCTCTTTGGCGGCGCTGTCCAAAACAGCCCAGATGGTGCAGGGCTCGGCACTTCTGGGCCTAGGCTGCTGGCTCACGCTTCAGGCCATGCTCAACCCAAGCGCCAACAGCGCCAGCCAGATGTCGGGCTCGATGATGATCATTGCCTCCATCCTTGGCGGCATGGCGGCTGGCCCCATCATGCAGATGGTCTTTGGATGGAAGATGGTCGTGAATGCACGTGACTCGTTTGCGCGACTTGAAGACTTCTTGGAAGAGTTTCCTGCCCAAGAGCAGCGCATGCCGCTGCCCGCGCCCAAGGGGCACTTGTCGGTGGAGGGCGTCACAGCAGGTGCGCCCGGCAGCCAAGTGCCGATCGTGAAGAACGTGTCCTTTGCCCTCTCGCCCGGCGAGTGCTTGGCCATCATTGGCCCCTCAGCCTCAGGCAAGACGAGCCTGGCGAGGCTCCTGATTGGCGTGTGGCCAACCATGGCGGGCAAGATTCGGCTCGATGGCTCGGACATTTATTCTTGGACCAAGGAGGAGCTTGGGCCCCACCTTGGCTACCTGCCCCAGGGCGTTGAACTCTTTGACGGCACGCTGGCAGACAACATTGCGCGCTTTGGTGACGTGGACATGGAGCAGGTCAAGCTTGCGGCCAGCATCGCGGGGTTAGACCCTGTGGTGAACGACCTGCCGGAGGGTTTTAAGACTTTCTTGGGGCCAGAGGGTGTGACGCTTTCTGGTGGCCAAAGGCAGCGCGTTGGCATTGCCCGGGCTATTTATGGGGGACCAAGTTTGGTGGTGCTGGACGAGCCCAACTCTAGCCTTGATCAGGCGGGCGAGGCGGCACTTGTGAACATGCTGCGCGAGCTTCAAAAGCTTGGCACTACCGTGATAGTGATCACCCACCGAACACAAATTTTGTCGGAGGTGCAAAAAATACTGATTATGCGAGACGGTATGGCGCAAGCCTTTGGCCCCAAAGATGATGTGCTTGCGGCCCTTCAAAAGGCGCGGGAGCAACAAAGGGCCGAGCAAGAAAAGGCTGAGCAACAAAAAGCTGAGCAACAAAGGGCGCAGTTGGCACAACCCGGAGCCGCATCATGAAGAATTTTTTCAACAGCGCCAATGGCCCTATGCTGGATGTGATCAAGCAGTTCAAGGCCGAGTTTTGGATGGTGGGGCTCTTTAGTTTGGTGGCCAATGTCTTGATGCTTACACCCACGCTTTACATGCTGCAAGTCTACGACAGGGTGATGATCAGCCAAAGCGGATTCACCTTGGTGGCGATCAGTGCAGTGGCCTTCTTTTTCTATGCGGTAATGGCGTTCTCTGAGTGGCTGCGATCTCGCCTTTTAGTGAGGGCCGGGGTGCGCTTTGACGAGGCGATGAACTCGCAGATCTTCAAGGCAAGCTTTAACAAGTCGCTAGGCAAGGTGCGCTTTGACTCACCCGAGGCCTTCAACGACCTCACGCAGCTGCGCCAGTTCATGACGGGCCAGGGCATCTTCACCTTCTTTGATGTGCCCTGGACACCCATCTACATTTTTGTGGTGTGGCTCTTGCACCCTTTTTTGGGACTGATGTGTTTTGTGTTTGTGCTGATCTATGCGCTTGTAGCGTGGGTAGGCCACCGCATGACGTATGAAGCAAACCACAGCAGCATCGAGACCCGGCGCACGGCCAGAATGTACGTTGAGAACAAGCTCAAGAACTCTGAGGTGATCGATGCGATGGGCATGATCAAGGGGCTTCGCGCCAAGTGGCTTGGGCTGCACTCAAGCGACATGCAGGACCACTCGCACACCACCGACATGAACGAGCGTTTTACTGCTGTGACCAAGTTTGTCTCGATGTTCCAGTCTTCACTCATGCTAGGCATTGCGGCCTACTTGGTGATCCACGACGAGCTCAGCCCAGCCTCCATGGTGGCAGCCAACGTGCTGATGGGGCGCGCGGTGCAGCCGGTGCAGATGGCGGTCTCGATGTGGCGCATGTCAATGATGGCGCTGATGTCTTACTCTCGGCTAAACGAGCTTCTCACAGGCTTTGATGCGCCAACAGATGAAGTAGCTGTGCCCCAAAGTTTTGTTGGAAATGTGCGCATTGACCATTTGGTGGCCACAGTGCAGGGCCGCGAGCAGCCCATCCTGAAGGGGATCGATGCGAACTTCTCAAGCGGCCAGGTGATCGTCGTCATGGGCGCTTCGGGCTCTGGCAAGTCAACGCTTGCAAGGTGCCTCATTGGCATCTGGCCAGAAATTAAGGGCAACGTTTATCTCGACTCGCTTGCCGTGAACAAGGCGGCAAGGTCAGAGCTTGGTCCTCACATTGGCTACTTGCCGCAAGACGTGGAGCTCATTGAGGGCACTGTGGCAGACAACATTGCCCGCTTTGGTGAGCGTGACCCGCAAAAGGTGATTGCCGCGGCGCAGGCCGCCGGCGTGCACGAGATGATTCTTCGCTTTGCAAACGGCTACGACACGGAGATGGGCTCGTCAGGGCGATTCCTCTCTGGCGGGCAGAGGCAGCGCATCGCGCTTGCGCGTGCCATCTATGGCGAGCCAAGCCTCATAGTGTTGGACGAGCCCAACGCCAACTTGGACGACCTAGGAGAGGCCGCGCTCATGGGCGCTGTGCAGCAACTGCGCGACAAAGGCAAGACGATTTTTCTGATCACCCACAGGCCCAGCGCACTGGCAAGCGCAGACCAGGTGCTCATCCTTGCCGCAGGCGAGGTCTCCATCATGGGCCCAAGGCAGATGGTGATGGACAAGCTGGTGGCTCAGGCCAAGCAAGCCCAGCAGGCCCAGCAGGCAAATCAGACGAATACAACGAATTAATCGAAAACGAGTCCTACGAAAAATCCAACCTAAGCGCTTAGAAAGCTACGGCCCCTTTCGCTTACTTTTGAGTTCAACAAAATGCAAAACAAACACAATCCAAATTCGCAAGGTGCACAAGACGTGGACGCAGACGATGCGCCCTTAAAAACCGACACCCGCGGGCCCATGCGCATGGGCTTTTGGGTTCTGGTGGTCGGCTTTGGGGGGTTCTTGCTCTGGGCCGGCTTTGCCCCGCTAGACCAAGGCGTTCCTTCAACTGCCACCGTGAGTGTGGACACAAAAAGAAAGCCCGTGCAGACCCTCTACGGGGGCTTGGTGCAGGAGGTGCTTGTGCATGAGGGGGAGATGGTCGAGAAGGGTCAAGTTGTGGCCCGCCTGAACTCTGCCATGTCCAACGTGAACTTTGAGTCCAACAAGCAGCGCTACATGGGCTTTAGTGCCATGCAAAGCCGCTTACTTGCAGAGCAAAAAGGGGCCGACGCCATCACCTTTGAAAAAGACGTGATGGTCTCAACTGACGACCTCATCAAGCAGCAGCTAGAGACTCAAAGAACATTGTTTCGCGCGAGGAAGGCCTCACTTCAATCTGAGGTCAACGCTGCTATGCAATCCATTGAGGGGCAGCAGTCACTCATCAAGGGCCTAGAGGGTCAGATCAAAAGTGCGCAGGAGCAAGTCGCCCTTTACAGCAGTGAACTCAAAGCGGTCAAAGAGCTTGCAAGCGAGGGTTATGCGCCCATGAACAGGACGCTAGAGTTGCAGAGACAAATTGCAGCCTACGAGGGCCGCAACTTGGAGCTTGCCTCCAATGTGGCTCGGTCAAAGAATGCGATCGCCGAGGCAGAGCAGCGCATTGCACAAAGAAAGCAAGAGTACCAAAAGGAGGTGGACACACTGCTGGCCCAAATCCGCATGGACTACCAGTCTAACTTTGAAAAATACAAGGCCTCTGGCGATGAGCTTGAGCGCACCCAGGTCAAGTCGCCTGTCACAGGACAGGTGGTGGGCCTTCAAATCCAGGTCGTGGGCGCGGTGCTCCAGCCGGCGCAAAAGCTCATGGACATCGTTCCCAAGGACGAGAAGCTTTTGCTAGAGGCCAAGATCATGCCCAACTACATCGACAAGGTCAAAGAGGGGCAGATTGTGGACGTGCGATTTAGCACCTTTGCCAACACCCCGCAACTGGTGTGCGAGGGGCGCGTGGAGTCTATTTCCTCAGACACCCTGACTGACCCACAGATGAGCGCGATGGGCGGCGCGAACTACTACCTGGCCAGGGTCGAGCTGACCGCAGAGGGCATGAAGACTCTGGGCGCGCGTCCCCTGCAGCCTGGCATGCAGGCAGAGGTTCTGATCAAGACGGGCGAGAGGAGCTTGCTCAAGTACCTCATGCACCCACTGATCAAGCGGCTGGCCGCCTCTATGAAGGAGGAGTAAGAGCATGAACTCAAGCTTTAGCCTTCAAACAAGGCGCATTCAAAAGCATGCCTTGGCGTTATCACATTCAAGGGCTTCCCTTAGTCAGTGGGTGATGCTCGCCGCCTGCTTGATGGCCCCAGGCGTTTTTGCGCAGACGCTCAAGGACGCGATGGCCGGCGCATTGAGCATCGATCCATCACTCAGATCGGCTTCCTACAACAGGGATGCCTCGGCTGAAAATGTGGCGCAGGCACGCGCCAGGCTCTTGCCGCAGGTGTCGCTTCAGGGCAGTGACCAAAAACTGACGCAGACCACGACCCAGGACACTTTGCTTGGCCCCAACTCGAGAACCTTCTCAGGGCCCTCCAAGAACTATCAGATGTCTTTGCGCCAAGCGCTCATCCGGCCAAGGGACGTGGCAGGCTTGGACGCGGCCAGGGCCCAAAAAGAAAATGGCGAGCTCAGGTACCAGACCGAGCTTGCAGACTCGCGCCTAAGGGCCGCCGGAGTTTGGCTGGATGTGCTGGCGGCCCAGCAAACTTTGCAGGCTTACACCCAAACGCTTGACCCCTACGAAAGAGCTGCCGAGCAGGAGCAAAATAGGTTCAAGGGCGGGGAGGGCACAAGAGACAGCGTGCTAGAGGCCCGCGCCCAACTAGAGAGCGCAAGGGCGATGGTGGCCGACTCAAGGCAGGGCCTGCTGGCCAAGCAAGCAGCTTTCAAGCTTGCGACCGGCCTGCCCTTTGAGCCCATGGGCAAGGTTTCACTGCCTCAGATAAAGCGCAGCTTTCTTAACGCCCTAGACAAGCAGCAGCTTTGGGAGCGCATCTCCCAGACCTCCAGCGACATCTTGGCCTCGCGCGCCATTGAGAAGGTGCAGCAGTCAAGACTGAAGCAGTCTGATTACGACCACTATCCAACCATGGACCTGGTGGCCTCCTATAACCAGGCCCAAAACGATGCCACCAGCACGCAGGGTATTCGCTACCAAAACAAGCAGGTGGGTGTCCAGTTCAGTGTGCCGATTTACTCGGGCGGTGCCATCACCTCGGCGCAGAGGCAGCAGCTTGCGGTGTACGAGGCCAGCGTGGCTGACAGGCAGTCACTTGAGCTTCGCATTGAGCAGGACTACCAAAATGTGTGGGCCTCCCAGCAAAGCCAGGTTGAGCGAATTGCTGCGGGAGAGATGCTGCTAGAGGCCTCGCTGGACCAGCTGACGGGTGCTAAAAAGGCGCTTGCCCTCGGACTTAAAACTTGGGGCGAGGTGGCCCAGGCCCAAAGCGCAGTGGCCCGGCGCACGGCCGACCAGGTCAACAACCTGATCACGCTTTACAAAACGCAGCTACGCCTGCTAAGGATGCTGCCCGCGCAAGATCCTTACTGGGAGCAGTGGACCGAGCTTTTTCATGCAGAGAGTGTGAAGGTCTCCACAGCTCGATAGCGCATTACTGCTAACTGCTCGCTATTTGCTTGCCTTGATCTTCTCGATGAGCCGGCTGGTGGAGTGGCCCTCCAAAAAATCCAGCACCATGACCCTGCCGCCGCTTTCCTGCACTTGCACCGCTCCCGCAATCTGCTCGGCCGTGTAGTCCCCGCCCTTGACCAGGATGCTGGGCAGCACCCTTGAGATCAGTGACTCTGGCGTTTCTTCATCAAACGAGGTGACAAGGTCGACACACCACAGAGCCCCCAGCATGCGCGAGCGGCTCTCTAGCGGGTTGACGGGGCGCCCCTCTCCCTTCAGCGTGCGCACCGAGCTGTCCGAGTTCAGGGCCACGACCAGCACATCACCCAGGGCGCGTGCGCTCTCGAGGTAGCTGATGTGTCCGGGGTGCAGGATGTCAAAGCAGCCGTTGGTCATGACCACGGTCTTGCCCGATTGCTTGAGCCTTAAGACCTGCTCACGAAGCACGTCTTGTGAGATCACCTTTTGGTTTGTTTGAGGGCCAGGTTGAGACGGGCCGCCATTGTCATTTTGCTTGTGGACTTGGACCGTGTTGCTGGCACTGATGAGTCCCCAAAGTTCGTCCATGGTGACCGCTGCTGTGCCCACCTTGGCCACCGCAAGGCCCGCTGCCAAATTGGACAATTGCGTTGCCTCGTGCAGGCTCATACCTGCCCCAATGGCGCTGGCCAGCGTTGCCACCACCGTATCGCCAGCGCCTGTGACATCAAACACCTCGCGCGCGGCAGTAGGAAGGTGCAGGGGCTCTCCCTGCCTTTGAATGAGGCTCATGCCCTTCTCGCTTCGGGTCACCAAGATGGCACCCAAACCAAGCTCTTGGCACAGGGCCCGAGCATGGTGCGTGATTCGATCATCGACTTCTTGTGGTGTTTTGCCCTCGCTCCAAAAGTCTGTCCCCAATCCTCCCCCTAAATCGCCACCAAAATCGCTTTTGATTTGTCCTGCAACGGCTGCGAACTCTGAAAGGTTGGGTGTGACCAGGGTTGCGCCGCGGTACTTGCCAAAGTCCGCACCTTTAGGGTCAACCACCACGGGCTTGCCAAGCTCGGTGGCGGCCTGGATGATGTCCTGACAGTGGGCAAGGCACCCCTTGGCGTAGTCAGAGAGGATGACGATGTCGGCGTCTTGGCATGCCTGCTTAAAGCTGCTTGCGATCTGCCTGCTTGCCCTGTCGCTTGCTTGTTGCTCAAAGTCCAGACGGATCATTTGCTGGCCCCTAGAGAGCACACGCAGCTTTTGGGTGGTGACCCCAGAGTTATCGGTATAGGTGAGGTTTTTGATGCCATGGGCGCCAAGCATGGCAGTGATGGCGTGGGCACTTGCGTCGTCTCCAACGATGCCCATCAGGGTGCACTGGGCCCCAAGCGAGCGCACGTTAAGGGCCACGTTGGCCGCCCCGCCCAACCTGTCAAACTCTTTGGTCACGCGCACCGCAGGCACGGGTGCCTCGGGCGAGATGCGGTTGGCTTGACCCTCACAGTACCTGTCTAGCATGATGTCGCCCACAACCAAGACCCGCACATGGCTAAAAGAAGGCAAGAAGGAAGGTGGAGTCAGTTTCACGGCAGGGCTTTCAGGTTTTGTGTTGAAGGCTCGAATTACTTACACTACAACAAGCAAATTTTATCCAGATCATGAACATCATTGAACAAGCTTTTTTTGCGCACCAAGCGGCCTTGGGCGCCCTCAATGACCGCTTGGGCGACATAGAGGCCTGTGGTCAGGCACTTATCCAGAGTCTGGCCACGGGCGGCAAGATATTGGTGTGCGGCAACGGCGGCAGCGCCGCCGACGCTCAGCACTTGGCGGCTGAGCTAACAGGGCGCTTTGAAACAAGCAGAAGAGCCCTGCCTGCCATTGCGTTGACAACCGACACGTCCGCCTTAACGGCCATCGGCAATGACTTTGGATTTGAGCAAATATTCGCCAGGCAGTTGCAGGCCCTGGCCAAGCCGGGCGACTGTTTGGTCGCCATCTCCACCAGTGGCAACAGCCAAAACGTGTTGCACGCTGTTGTGGCCGCCAAAGATCTGGGGCTCGTCTGTGTTGGGCTTCTTGGAAGAGATGGCGGCTTGTTAGAGCCCTTGTGCGACCACTCGGTGACGGTTGAGCACGCTCAGACGGCGCGCATTCAGGAGTGCCATCTGTTGGTTGAGCATATTTGGTGCGCCATGATCGATGCCCATTATGCAGAATGCTGAGCATTGAGAAAGCTTGTGTTGCAAATGGGAGTACTTAGAATATAAAAAAAAGAATTAAATGGCCCAAAAGCTGTCAAGTATCTGTGTTTGGTGTCGAGTCAAGCCATGAAGCCAAAGTATTTAATGCTCTGGTAACCAATTAACTCCATACAATCTTATAAGCAAGCTAGCCATGAAAAAACTCAAGCAAATCCTTAACCCAAGGCACTTGGCCTTGGTCTTTGCAGTGCTGTTGTCAGGCTGCGCAAGCATTGTGAGTAACGACACGCAAGATCTGAAGGTGCAACTCATGTGCGGCAATCGATCCATCTGGGCCTCTTGCACAGCGGAGAACTCACAAGGCAAGTGGTACTTTGAAGCTCCAGGTGTTGTGACCGTTAAAAACGATTTGCGCAAGCTATCTCTTTCTTGTAAACCTCAGGCCATGAACGGCTTCACCGTCTACGCGCCAGCCCTTCCAAGCTGGGGCTTGGCAGGCAACGTGCTCGCAGGGGGCGTGGTTGGAGCCGCGGTGGACTTGTTTAACAATACGGCACTGAAGTACCCCGAGAACATCGACATCACCAGCCCTTCCTGCAAATGAGCCTAAATATGCAAAAAATTCTTAAATTCCAAACCTTTTCTGCCCTTCGACTGGCGGCTTTAATCATTGCATTGCCAGCACTGATTTCGTGTGGCGGTGGTGGAAGCGCCGCTTGCCAGGCGGGTGTAGGTGTGCTTTTGGGCACAAATTGCAGCACTCAAACCAATACATCCCCAGTTGCCAATGCTGGCTTCACGCAGAACGTGATCACTGGCTCGATCGTCAACCTAGACGGCTCTGCCAGCACCGATGCGGAAAAAGATACGCTCACCTACAAGTGGGAGCTCATCGGCAAACCTGAGTCCAGCACGGCCACGCTCTTGGGTGCGACCACCGCAAAGCCAGGCTTCACGGCAGACAAGGCTGGCACGTATACGTTGTCCCTTGTAGTCAACGACGGTAAAGTCAACAGCGCGATGGTCACGCTGAACGTTTTTGCAGGCTCCGCCTCTACCAACACAGCCCCAGTGGCTAACGCAGGCATCACCCAAAACGTGCTGGTTGGCGCGAAGGTTTACTTGGACGGCACGGGCAGCACTGACGCCGAGAACGACCCGATCATTTTCAAGTGGACCATGGCGGCTAGGCCATCTGGCAGCTTGGCAGCGCTCAATAGCACCAGCACCCCATCGCCCAACTTCACAGCAGATGTGGCGGGAACCTACCTTGTGACCCTGACCGTCAATGATGGCCGATCTGACAGCGGCTCTGTGACAGTCATCATCATTGCCTCGACCGGCAACATTGCCCCCATCGCCAACGCAGGCCTGCCGCAAAACCTTGTGCTTGGCACACTTGGCACAAAGGTCACGCTTGATGGCACTGGCAGCTCCGACCCCAACAATGACTTCATCACCTACAAATGGACGATGACTTCCAAGCCTACCAACGGCGCTGTCAACAGCACGGCCACGTTGACTGACAGCACCACCTCCAAGCCATATTTCACCGCCGATCTGGCCGGCACTTATGTGGTGGCACTGGTTGTGAACGATGGTAAATTGGACAGCCCTGTATCCACCAATGTGATCACGGTTGCTGCTGCAAACTCCAAGCCGGTCGCCAATGCGGGCGCTAACCAAAGTGTGAACCTTGGTGCCGACGTGATTTTGGACGGCACGGCCAGCTCGGATGCCAACTTTGACACGCTCAGCTACGAGTGGATCTTGGTGGCCAAGCCAAGCGGCAGTTCAGCCACTTTGTCTTCAAGCACATCGCCCAAGCCTAGCTTCAATGCTGACAAAGAAGGCACGTACCTTGTAAGCCTGGTAGTGTCAGACGGCAAACTTTCCAGCACCATGGTGACCACCACAGTAACGGCGACCCTTGCCAATGCCGCACCGGTGGCCAATGCGGGTCCTTACCAAAACGTAGTGCTTGGCAAGTTAGTGACCCTGGATGCAACGGGCAGCACCGATGCCAACAAAGACACGCTGAGCTACACATGGTTAATGGTGTCTCGTCCAACACTCAGTTCTGCAGTTTTGTCTTCCACCACTGACGCCAAGCCTACATTTACCGCTGACAGAATTGGAACCTACGTGTTCAGTCTGATGGCCAGCGATGGCAAGCTGACCAGCCCCTTGGCAGTTACGGCGGTAACGGCGGAGGTTGCCAACTCAGTTCCCGTAGCCAATGCAGGACCCACCCAGAGCTTGTACCTGAGTTTGCTGAACACTTCCTTGACTGTGACCTTGGATGGAACGGGCAGTACCGATGCCAATGGTGACACCTAGACCTACAAGTGGACATTGACCACCCGACCTGCAGGTAGCTCAGCTGTGTTGTCTTCTACGACTGCTTCTAAACCAACGTTCAGTGCCTCAGTCGCTGGCATTTACGTGGCTACCTTGGTGGTGAACGATGGCAAGGTGGACAGTGCCATATCGACAGTTGCGGTGCAGGTTTATTAAGGCAAAACTTTGCAGTCCAAAGCCTATAAAAAATTAGTTCTAGGCTTTGGCTTTTGCAATCACAAAACGAAAGTCGCTACTTAACACGCCATTGTCAAGTAGCTGGCGCTCGAACAGAACAGCTTCTTCAAGTATGGCGTTGTGAAACGGGTCTTTCTCATTAAATCGATTGACCCTGTTGCCGTATAAAAGTAAGTTCATCACGGTGCCGCCCAGTGCAAAATTTTCTAATACTTGGAAGTTAGACTCAATGTGCGCCATGATGTCTGAAGATCGCACAGCTTCAGACGGGTCCATGTTGATCATGGACTCAATGCTAGGGCGCCTAATTGGCTCATTGAGAGAATTGTCGGCGTCACTTAGAAAAGTTGGCAACACGCGGTGCTCCCAAAACCAATTGCAGGCATGGAGCTGCTCATCGGTCCATTGAAAACGAGTGGGCCCAAAAAAATCAATGGTCACCAAAAGCCCGCCTGGCTTGAGGCAACGCTTGATTCCCTCAAAGGCCAACTCTAAATTCTCGATGTGATGCAAGGCTGCCTTGGCAAACACCACATCAAAACAGGCCGCACCAAAATGACCCAAATTAACGTCTTGTTGAAGAAAAGTCATTTGCTCGGACAGATGCCCTGCTTCAATTTGAGTTTGTCCATGTTTAATGCGCTCATGCGAAATTTCTAAGCCGGTGATTCGCTCAAAGACGCCTTTATGAATCAACTGCGCTTCAAAACTACCGTCGCCACAGCAAAGGCTGAGCGCGTGAGCCGTTTGGCAATGTGGGTAGTGCGCTTGGAGGTATGTAAAAAAATCATGATTTTCGTTGCCAAAGCACTCGCGCATCACAGCTTTGAACACGGTAGGGTGGTCGCCCCAGTCGGCATAGATTTGGCCATTGGCTTGGCGCGTGGTTTGCCATCGGTCCCAGTGCTCCGAGGCTCTGTGAAGGTCAGACGAACATGCAGGGCTTAGATCGTTCAAGGGAAGCTCCTTGCGGTTTGTCTCAAAATTCAAGAAGTTTGTGTCTGAAATATATTTCTAGTAAATAGAATAATCATCTTGAGTGAGAATGTCAATTTGCTTAAGCAATTGCTTGGACAGCCTTCTGAGAACGGGTGCAAAATACTCAAATAGGTCTAATTTAAGAGGAAAGAGAGCTGGTGTTGAATCAAAAATCCTTCAGGACAGCTTGGTTAATCCTTGTGTTTTCAGTTTTGCCAATTTGGTGTGTGGCTGGCTTGGCGCACAACAACCAATTGCTGATTCAGAAGGAGCAGCCCCAAGCACTTCGACTTGAATTCACAGTCAACCCCTGCCAGATGCTTCATCAATGGTTGGCGCCATCCATTCCTTTTGATGCTTTTCTTCAAAAATATGCAGCACTGACAGATGAAGCGTTTCAAAAAGAACTTACAAAGGCTGTCAAGAAGTTTGAGTCCGACAGTTTCGTCATGCAGCCGTCTGGGGCCAAGAATGCCCTGAAACTCACTGAGGTACCGCCAGCTGCAGATCTGAAGAAAATGCTTCAACAAAATCTTATTATTTTGGAGCTACCGGGGAATTTGCAGGCGCACCTAGAGCCTATTGTTTTGAAAGCGTCTTTAAAAACCAAAATTCCGCTGCAGCGGGTGCAATTGTTTATTTCCGCGTCTGTTTTTCCCATTCAGGTGAGCTATCAGCAAGATGTGCTTTGGCTCACGGCACAGATCCCAATGGCGCTTTACGATTTCTAAAATTGAACTAGCAAATACTTCTAGTTTGTCAAGTTCCAAAACGCAAGCTTGGGTTTGCCATCTGCATCAAACAACAATGGCCAAGTGGTGTGAGCTGTTGGAAATGCAAGGAGCCAACTACTTGAATCAATGACATTCCAATTCATGACTGCTGTGATCGAGCCAGGGTATTTTGCGTAAACTGTAAATAGTTCCTTGTATCGATTTGACAAAGCGATGGCCAAATCAGGTGTCAGTTCTGTATAGGTGCCTGTGGGATTGACTTCAACATCCAATTCTGTGATGTGAATTTCCAAACCCAATTCGGCATATCGACTGATGGCTGTTTCGAGCAATGCCGTTGTAGGAGAGGTTAAGCCCACATGCTGCTGCAGTCCAATACCATCAATCAAACCTAGGTCTTTCAATTTCTTCACAAGTGTGTAGATGGCTTCACGTTTGGCCGGTACCCATTCATTGAAGTCGTTGTAAAAAAGTTTGGCACTGGGATCTGCTTCTCTTGCAATGGTGAAAGCTACTTCAACCAAATCTGAGCCGATGACGTCTTTCCAAAGCCCGGCACGAATGCCATCAGATTGGGTGTAATCAACCGCTTCATTGACCACATCCCAGTAATGAAAACGTCCTTTGTATTTCGTCATCATGGTTGTGATGTGATCGCGCAACAGAACGATGGCTTGTTCTCGATTAACTGTTTGGCCATCAGAGCCAGTCAGTAACCACTGTAAATTCAGCGATGCACTGGAATTGAAAGGCCAAAACGCAACATGCGCTCTCTTTTTCCATGTTGGATTGTTATCGGCAAATGCTAAAAGCTTGTCGCAATTGTCCCATTTCCATACGTTACTCGAAGGATGAACAGAGCCAGCATAAAAACAATTGATGTTGATAATGTTGCTGTGTTTTACAACAATTTGCTGCATCACTGAATTGGTTTGAAGTAATTTGGTTCTGACAAGCGAGTCATGAACACCGCCAAACCCAAATAAAAATTTACCAGCATAGACGTCCGCCAAAGAAGGCAGAGTTGCGTTGTAACAAGTAAACAAACCAGTGCAGGAGTTGCCAACGCTGATAATTTTTCCAACAGTAATGACCACACTGTAGTAAGTGTTTTTGCCCGCTTGAACCACAGGAATACTGAGTTGGTTGTTAACAGGATTGTAGGTGTCATATGAGTCAGCAACAGTCTGTGAGCCCACACTGACAACATCACCTAATGTAATTTTGACGTTGGAATAAAGGATGTCCCCAACGGCCACACTAGATATGCTGAGCACGCTGGTGTTCGTGTCATAGCTGTCCGCTGCGCAGGCTCGGAAGACACAGAAAAAAAGTGCGATGGCTGTGATGAGTCTGAATTTTTCCGACATAAAGCTGATTTTTATCTGGTTTGACAATGCACTGGACAACTTAAAAACTTAAAACTGCTGCCAAATAACAAAATGGAGTAAAGCACCACTATAATTTTTTTAATCTGGTCTGACCAAAGGCGCATTCATTGGGAAAACAAACAGTGTGCCTTGTTTTGACTGGGCTACAACGGCATGTAGTTCCGCTACAAGCGATAAATACATTTATGGGAAATAGTGTTGTGTAATCTAATTCAATTTAGGTTAACCTCGCATATAGATCACTTTTTAATCAAAGGTTTGCTTCATAGGGCCAGGTCAGCGTCAACTACAAAAGGACATGCATGAATAAAATCAAATTCTTGTTGGCAATGGGCCTGGCGTTTATTTTCAATGCGCAGGCTGCAGATACTTATGATGCCACCAAGAGTACCCTGACCATTCCAGTGGTGAAGGTGGGGGAAACTTATTACAGCAATGTCATCATCACGCTGGGTGCTGTTATCAGTGTGGGTTCTGCCAGTTCAAGTTATTTGTCCTACGACACTTACACAGCGGCGACCAATCAGCTTGCCATTCCTCAAGTCACTGTGGGAAGTACCACGTACTACAACGTGGTGATCACAGTGGGAAAAGTGTTGAGTGTGGGCAGCACGTGCGCCAGTTTGGCGGCTTGCACTTCTTCTAGTACTTCAACTGATTCTATTTATTACGGGCCTGCCACCTACGCCACCGCTATTCAAACAAGCTACTCGCCTGGCACCTTAAGCGCCGTCACGGCCCTTACCAATCGCAGCAGGTATCTTTTGTCTGACTCGGCTACTCAGAGCACAAGCTCAAATTATCTTCAGGTGGGCTCCACTTACAGTGCCACCACTGGCTATGCCGTCGAAACTGGCACCTTGACCTCGAGTGCCACTTACAACACGTACTTGCAAAAAATTATCCAGGTCGTCACAGACAGCTCGGGTTACTTTCGACTGGACTCTCACCTTCATCCGAACAACTCGATTGACTTTGACGCCACAGACGGCAACAAGCTCAAGTTTAGGAATAACTTTGGCAAGGCCTCAACACTTTACGGCTATGTCACGTTTTCCTACGACAGCACCACCAAATTACTGAAGGCTAAAAAGCGCTACAAGTATTCTTACACCACAGCGAGTACAACCACCGGTGCCAGCTCGCATGCGGTCAGTTACACAGAAGACACCGCGTTTTCGGCTGCAGACTACTACGTAAACCTTACCTCTGGAGTTTATAAGTTGGTGTCAGCTGCTTCATCTGCAACGCCTATTTACTTGTACAGTTCGCCACTTGATTTGGGAGTTCCTGAGTTTTTGAACCCCAACAAAGTTGCCTTTGTAACAAACGACCCGGCCCCCTTCTTGTCAAAAATTACAGTTGCTGCAACAGAAGGAACTTCAGGCAGTATTTACAGGCAAGTTAACTCGACATACCGCAGCCAGGTGTTAACAGCCGGAAGTGATGCAAGCACCAAAGCCAGTGCTGACGCCATGCTCGCTTCCATTAAAACAACCGTAGAGGCTTCTGGTGAAAAACTGCGCTACCCAACCGCACTCTACACCGCTTTTCGCGACGCGGCCTTGACTGCCAAACTGGTCAGCGATTCCATTGCAGATGGTGCGCCCGGACAAAACTTGGTTCCCTATGTTTACTTCACCAACGAGAAAGACACTTCTGGAAAATATCATCCCATGATGGTGGTGGTGACTTATGGCAATCAAGCCTCACCCAACGGACTGAAAGATGTGCCTCATCCTCCAGGCGATGGCTCTGGTGGCTACGCGTCTTCGAAGGTGACAAGGTTCTCTAATTTGGAAAATTACGTTACACCCATACCGATGAAGGACTACGGAGTAGTGACTGATGTAACTGAAAACACTTTAACTAACTTGTGGACGGCCAGAACCGTGTCTACACTCAAAGCAGATGTGTATACGTATTCTGATTCAGCAGACAATGGCATCTTGGTAGATGGCGCCGTCATTTTTCCCACTTACAACAACACCTTGGTGCCGTCTCATTTGTCTGGAGAGCTGTCGGCAAGTGGTTGCCATGTGGGGCAAGGTGGCGGAGGTCCTCACTGCCATTACGATGGTTACCAATCCGGATTTAGTCTTGGGGTCTACAGTGATGCTGATTATCTCAACAAGTCCCACCCACCCTTGATTGGTTTTGGATACGAGGGTATTGCGCTGTTTGGTAAATACAGAAGCACTGATACTGGCATGTTAGGCTACAGCACTGCTTTGGATGACTTTGGAGCACATAATCACGATAGCATTGGGTATCATTACCACGCTCACGTAGTGACAAACCATAAGCCTGAACTGATGACTTACACCTCAACACTTAACGTGCTGATGAAGGGGGCTTATATTGGTAAAACCAACAGCATTCCGTTCTTCAGACAAAACAGCAGTTTTTCTAACAACCAGTACTTGGGTGGAACAGTCAAGTAAATTGAGCGAGCCAAGCAAGTGTGGCGCTAGCTCATTTTCCGAAAGGTGAAACCCCCGAGGTTTGCGCCTGTTTCTTTTGGGTTTCTAAATGTGCCTTGAAGGGGTCTGCTCCGGCAGTTGAGGAACTTCCTAATTCTGTAGTGCTTGGTGCCTTATTGGACAAACCATTTTGCTGGATGTGTTCTTTAAAAGGGTCGTCTACAGAATTGTCAGTTGGCATGGCTCCAACTGGAAGCTGGGTGGGTTGACTTGATACTGGCCCAGGCTGGGTTTTGCTTGAATCAGTCCACTTAGAGATATAGGGTTGGGTTAGCCAAAGCAGAAACAAAATACCGGCCATGGTCATGGCCAATTTTTTGCTGTGAGTACTAATTTTAGTAAGGTCCATGTTTAAGCGATTCTTTCAAATAACCAGTGTCCACCAAAAAGAAAACTTGCCCATAGCGTAGCTGACTTTACGCGTTCAGTCCACACAGGGCTACTTTGAAGGGCTCTGAAAAACAATCCGATCCCAAGAGCGATGGCAACTTGTCCCGCTTCCACGCCCAAGTTAAAACCAATCACAGAAGTGATGGGAAATCGGAGGGAGTTGAGTTGATTGGCCATGGCACTGGCAAATCCTAATCCATGAAAGAGCCCTAAGCCAAACACCAACAGCATTTCAGTTCGAAGGCGCAACTGCATTTTAAAAAGACTGGCTGCGGCTGCGGCAACAATGGTCAAAGCAATAATGGGCTCTATCCATTCTGGCTTGACCTGAAACAGGCCAAATGTTGCTAAGGTGTAGGTCATACCGTGAGCCACGGTGAATGAAGATAAGATCCAAAGCCAGCGCCTTAAGTTAATGGTGGCAACCAGTATGGTCATGATGAAAACGATGTGGTCGTATCCTGAAACAATGTGCAACCAGCCTTCCACAAAAAATGAATGAAGTGTGGCCAAGCCATTTTTGAAAAAAGTGTGCGATGGACGAGAAGCGCTTAAGACAGCCAATTCCTCACCGTCCATTCGTTTGACTTGAAAAACATATTCAGAAGAAATAAGAGGTCCGTCAAGAAGGATTTCGACGGAAAGATTTAAGGCTTCAGGCTCAAACTTGAGCTGTCTAAGCCAATCAACCTGTGGGGCGCCGTCTTGATTATCTGCTTTGATGGAGGTGATCAATTGATCGTCAATCACTTCACCCACCGAATTGCCGATCTTCAACTGAAAAGCTCGCTCAAGTTGAGCAATCATCTGCAGTCGGCCTTCTTTGATCTCTTCAGGTTGAAGCAGACCATCTTGATTTTGGTCGATACTTCTAAATACAGACACGGGTACCCCAACGAGCATGATGGTTCGATGAGGATTGATGGTAATCGAGGCATTGCCAGCCGATATGAGGTGCGCTTGTGCAAAGACACACGGTCCTAAAAAGCAAACAGCAACCCACAGATCTCTAAGCCAACCCAGTTGGTCTTTCAGTGATTTCATAAGCTTGCGCTTGAATTCAATTGACTGAGCTGTCATTGGCCCATGAAGCCGGCGCGCCAAAAACACATCTTGGAATAAAAGGATAGGAGTCAGTGATGAAGTAATGGTAAACGGCTGTGTTTGGAGATTCTGGTGTGTAACCATAACGACCATTGCAGGCGTCTAGGTGACCTGAATTGCTCAGTGTGCTGGTGGCATCAAACACCCAATCTTGCTCGAATGTGCCATAGGGGGCAACGCTGGTGGAGGGTCTGTCGGTGTAGCCAGCAGCTTGCAACTCTGCAGCTGTGCGAATTCTGTAGTTCGACTTCATGATGGTCAAGCCGGAGGATTTATTGGTGGGATCTTTGTAGCCATAACGAGCATAGATTGGGAATCCGTCAACTGCAAAGCCTACGAGGGTCATGGCGCTGTTGCCTTTACCGATTCTTGAGATCTGCCCCTCGGGCATGCCGTGCAGGTGGTAATAACCATAATTTTTCGATGAAGCAGATCCAGGTTGACCTGTGGGTTGGTTGTGTGCATTGCTTGGATCAAGACCGACATCTTGGTACAAATTTTTGCCAGCAATTTTGTAGGTGATGCGACTGCCGCTATAAGTCTCTGCAGTCCCGACTTCGACCTTGGTGCTGTTGTTGAGGTAGGAGAAATAAGCCACCCAATAACATCTCACTGCACCGCTGCTCCATACGGCAGCGCCGCTGGTCCATTTGTTGTTTGACGATGAACTGGGTTCAACGGTACTGGTGTAGTTATAGCAAGCTGAAGTGTCAAAACCTGCGCTGCCTTTTGTATACAGGGATGAAATAGTGCCGGACAGCGGCACAGATTTACTGACCGTTTTCTCGCCAATGCTGTTGGGATTGCCTGAGTTGTAGGGGCTACTGGAATACCCAGTCAGCCCATTCGTGAAAAATTTCGAGGAAATGTAATCGGGTAATGCGTTGCCAGTCACGGTTCTGGTAGAAGACGTACAAGAAATGGTTGACTGGCTTGTGCCTGAGGTCGAAGTGCCAGAGCTGTTGTAGTAAGTCAGTGTGGCAGGCGTTGGCA
>CAJCDH010000317.1 GCA_903961095.1 uncultured Burkholderiales bacterium
CGGCCAGACTCAGGGTTTTTCAACTTCACCTGGTCTCCAAGTTTTCCATCCTGCATCGCTTCCATTCGAATAGAAATCTGAAATTCAGACTTATTACCAATTGTCAGCATCACAGTTTGGCCTTGCTTTACCAAAACGGCCCGGCGAATATCAGACACCCTCAAGGGCTGCCCCGCCGGAATATCTCTGGTCAGTTCCGCTTGTTGGGCGTCTTTCACTGTAGTGAGTAATTGGGTATCGACATTTCCCGGCGAAGCTTGAACTTCTTCCAGCATGTCTGGCTGCACTATGACGCCACGTTGCAACAAGCGTCGGGCAATCACAATGGTTTTAGGCGCATTGTTAAGATTTTGCGGAGTTGCCGTATTTTGAGGCACCGCTGCATTCTGAGCAGCCGCAGGAGCAGGGGCCGCAGGCGCATTGGCTCGTGCTACCGGCATACTGACTTGCAAATAAAGCTGCCAAACAGGCTCGGCACAACGAACACGCACAGTTTCTTTGGAGGCGAAGGGGTGATCAACATTCAAGGGTTTTTGACAGCTTTGGACCTTCAAGCGCTCGTCCAATGGCGCAATGACCACATCTTTGGAGTTGACGCCATGGGTTTGAGACATCCATTGACGCACTTGCAAGCTCATAGAGTCGCCTGCCGAGTTGGTTTGGGCTGAGGCGGCAAAAGGCAAGCTGATGGCAAATAGCCAAAAAACCGTCAGGCACAAGATTTGCATCAAGGCTTGAGCAGGTGTAGTTGTTTTGACACTTGGTTTGAACATACCGGAGTTCATGCAATAAAGATGCCACATCATCATGAGAATTGAAGCCAATTTACCTAATGCCCCTTTGGGCGGTACGCCCACTACCGTAGCGGCTTTGTCACGGCCTGGCTTTGCAAAAGCCTTAGAGCAAGTACAGCCTGGCAACGTCAAAGTCATTCAATCGGGTGACACACTGACCGGCATCGTCAAAGAGCAGGCCCAACGCCAAGGCGTCAAGCTGTCGCCTTCAGATGAGTTTCGTTGGGCCCAAACATTGGCTGCCGACAGTGGCATCCGAAACCCCAATGCTATTTTTCCTGGCCAAAAGATTCAGCTTCAAAATATGTTGAATCAGTGGCAAGCAGGTCAGGCTCAAACACAAACACTAACACAAGCTTCCAACCTGTCTAAGCCCCCCTTGCAAGGCACCCCGGCCAGGGTCAATGACAGACAAGACGCAGTTACCGTAAGCAAAAGCACACCCGCCTTGCCCAAAGGCAACTACATCAATGCCGTAGCTCACCCTGTTTTGAGCCAAACACTCGATCGCGCAGTCAATCGAGGCTTCATACCCAAGATTGAAAAGCAAGATGTTTACAACAAAGTCTTGCAAGTGGCCAACAAGCACAACTTTTCGCCAGACGATTTTGCACGCCTTACCTTGATGGAAAGCGATGGCATGAATCCACAAGCCACCAATACGCGATGCCACGGCATCATTCAGTTTTGCGATGGCCCGGCGCGGGGAGCGGCAGAAGTAGGGTTTGGCCAATCGCCTAAATCAATTTTGGGCCTGAGCGTTTATCAGCAATTGCACTTGGTAGACACCTACTTTCAAAAAGTGGGCCTCAAGAAAGAAGGTGCTGTGCCTTTGGATGAACTCTATTTGGCAGTGCTGCAACCGGCTGCGCGAGGCGAAAAACGCCCAGAAGAACCCTTGGGCATTCCTGGCAAGCAAGCCAAGTACTTGTATGAAGGTCGTGATCCTGAGGCCCCCATGACGCGTGCTTCTATCACTCAGGGTCTGATGCAAAATGCGGCAGACCGTTTGGGGTTTAAACATTTCCGAAGCAGTACAAGCAACGTGCCCGTGAGTGCAACGGGCAGCAGCCCTGCCAACGATTCGGTTAGCAACGCCATCAACAATGCTTTAAACCCATTGCCAGAAACGCATCCCCACTCAGCAGCAAGAATTAGATTGCAAGTGCAAAAAGCGGCTGACTACGATGCATTGGAAGCGCCAAAAACTTGGTTGCGTTAAGCCGCGTTGGCTTCAGCATTTTTCTTTCTCAACAGCTTCAAACCGAAAAGCGGCAAGGCTTTGCCGCTTTGTAAGTCTTTCGAAGCTTGTGGATAGGTTTGCTCGTAAACCCGAGCTTTCCCTCTTAAATCGGCTCACAAGCCCGTCAAAAACCCATCAACAAACGGCAAGAAAAGCATGGCACGGCTCTTGCAATCGAACACTTTGCAAAGAACTTTAATTCTTTGGGCTGTCGGATATCCGGCATGAAGAGTTTCGCTAAGGAGAGCACATCATGAACATGATTGACAACGCACTGGGAGTTCACGCTCAGGCATTGGGTTTGCGCAGCAAGCGCATGGAAGTGCTTGCGCGCAACATTGCCAATGCCGACACCCCTCACTTCAAAGCCAAAGACATCGACTTCAGGTCAGTCTTAAAGCAAACACAAGAGTCGACTTTAAATACCACCAGCAATCTGCACATGGCCATGCCCATGGAGGAAAACCCAGGCGGAGAGAAGTACCGAATTCCATTCAATGCGGCATTCGACGGCAACACCGTGGAGATGAACATTGAACAGGCCAAGTTTGGTCAAGTTGCAGCCGACTACCAAACCACTTTGAACATTCTTGAAAACCGCGTCAGCGGTATTCGAAGAGCACTGCGCGGAGATTAATCGCTATGTCACTTGATCGTATTTTTAACATCGCTGGTTCTGCGCTCAATGCACAGACCACCCGGATGAACACCACGGCTTCTAACTTGGCCAACGCGGGTACCGTGACAGGTAACGAGGCGGAGGCATTTCGTGGCAAGCGCCCCATGTTTAAAACCATCATGGAAGGCCAACAAAAGGCGCATGAACAAGGTTTTGCTGGTGGTGTGCGCATTGAAAAAATCATGGATGACACATCCCCCATTCGAAAAATGCAAGATCCAGCCAACCCAATGGCTGACAAAGAGGGCTATGTGTATTTGGCCAACGTGAATGAAATGACTGAGATGGTTGAAATGATGGCCGCGGCTCGTTCTTATCAGAACAACGTGGAAGTGGTGAACACCACACGTCAGATGTTGATGCGCACCATCGACATCATCAAAACATAAACCATTCGAAGTTCAAAGCCTCAATTAGGAAACTTTAAAAATGTTTTTATCTTCCAACAACACCGGTCTTAACGCCGCAGCCAATTCCATAAACTCTGGCAAGAATATCAATGCACCTGCTGGCATTAAAACCACTTCGCAAGCGGCACAAGAAGCATTGACCGCAAAGGCGGGCACCTCCAGCGGCATGGGTCAAAAAGATTTTCTGACTCTCTTCACCACCCAATTGAAATGCCAGGATCCTTTAGACCCTGTTAAGAACGAAGCATTTGTGGCTCAATTGGCTCAGTTTTCGCAACTCGAAGCCACAACTAGCATGGCCGACACTTTAAAGGCTTATGTAGACAGCATGGCCGGTGAGCGAATGATGAGCAGCACCAGCATGATTGGCAAAACTGTTGCAGCACCAGGTGCGCCAGCAGTGATCACTCAAGGTGGCAAGCCAGCCCAAGGTTTTGTGAATTTGCCAACTGGCGCAGAAGGCGTGAAGCTGGAAGTATTCAACGACAAAGGCCAACTGGTCACTAGCCAAGTTCTCGGCGCTCAGAGCATAGGTGACATGCCATTTGCTTGGAATGGCACAAGCGACGCAGGCAGCAAAGTGCCAGATGGTAATTACACCATCAAGGCCACTGTCATTAGCCAAGGCAAAACAACTAACCCGGTGGTCAATGTTTTGTCTACCGTCACGGGTGTGAACCAGCAAGCTGACAAAACCATTCTGCTCGAAGTCGTTGGCGGCAAGTCTGTGAAGTTAACCGACGTACAACGTGTCGGGACCTAAGTCACTTAGTCACTTAGTCACTATTTCGAATCATTTTTCAATCGATCCAACTCAAACCTAGGAGTTATCCACCATGTCTTTCTATACCTCGCTAACCGGATTGAATGCTGCCACCGCCATGTTGGGCGTGACCAGTAACAACATCTCTAACGTGGGCACCACCGGTTTCAAGCGATCACGCGCTGACTTCGGCGACATTTTCGCGACATCGCCATTGCAAAAAGCTTCATCCACTGTGGGTCAGGGTGTTTCTCTGAAACAAGTTTCTCAGGAATTTAGCCAAGGCAATATTTCTTTCTCATCGAATGCTCTTGACTTGGCAGTGACAGGTGACGGCTTCTTTCCAATGCGGTCAGCAGATGGTTTGCAAGAACTTTTTACACGAAACGGCTCGTTCTTGTTGAACGAGCAATTTAACGTTGTGAACTCTTCAGGACAGCGATTGATGGCGGCAACAGTTGACTCGACAGGTTCTGCAAACGTGAACGAACGTGTGGTTCTCACCATTCCACAAAAGACATCTGGCGATGCCAAACAAACTTCATTGGTTTCATTGGGTTTGAATTTCCCTGCCGATGCAGAAGTGATTACAGAGTCATTCAACCGAAGCAATTCGGCCACCTACAACAAGTCAACTGCTTTCACAGTTTATGACAATGGTGGAAACGGCTATTTAGCCACCATTTATTACGTCAAAACAGCCAACGCAAACCAGAACGTACCGTTTAACAAATGGCAAACGCACGTTTTCATTGGTGAGGACCAAGTGAACGCGTCTTTGGTACAAGCTACCGATGTCAACAATGAAAAAATATATGTGAACCAGTACGGTAAAACCGCGCCCTACAGCGCAGTCAAAGACGAATTGACAACTGCCAAGACTCAGTTGTTTTCATTGGACGAATTGACTGCCCAGAAAACTTCCGTGGCTGCTGAAGTAACAGGCAATGCGGTGGACGAAACCAATTATGACTGGATTACAGGTAAGACTAAAAGCGAGTTGGCTACCCTGTTAGTTGCTGAGGCATTCTCTGTGGATATAGACAACAGCGGTGTGCCCGTTAAAGTTGATTTGTCCAAATTTTCAAACCTACCCGCAACCACCAAAATTACGGGTGACATGATTGCGGAAGAAGCTACCAATCAACTGATCAAAGGCTTTGGTATACCTCGCACATCGACCGACACCGCAGGCATCGTGACAAAAGGCGATGAGCGCTATGGCATGAAAGTCTTGTTTGATGCTGTGAATAAAAAGTTTGTTGTTCAATCAGGTACCACAGGCGATTCATCCAGCATTAAAGTCTCAAGTGTAAAAACTGGTGTGGCCTCGGCACTTGGCCTCAAGGCAGACGAAGTGGCAACCGAGTTAAAGGCCACTCGCGGTATTGAGTCAACTGCAGCAACGGCCTTTGGCACCACACCCACAGTCAACACGACCACTAACTTCAACGTAGACAGCACCAACAACAAATTCATTGTGACTGTGGACGGTATCAAGTCAACCGTTTATGTGGATGTGGGTGAATATTCGCTGGGTGAATTCACCACAGCACTTCAAACCAAGATCAATGCGATGGCTGAGACTCGCACTGACGGTCTTACCCCCAAAGAAATCAATGGTGTGAAAGTCGAATTTGACCCCATCAAGAAAGCCTTTAAATTTACCAGCGGCACCACAGGGTCAGACTCTTTCATGAAAATTTCGGGCGAACCTATTTGGGGCTTGTCCACTGTAGAAGCTGGCCGTGGTGCTACTTCGACTTGGATTCAACCTACCCAACACGTTGATTACAACAATGGCACACCTCAGCCAAAGTACATTGACGGGGAAGGCAATGAGACGACCAACAGCGATGGCTATACGGGCTTGCCAGCCTGGTCTCCCGTCTATCTCGACAAAGGTGAGCTGACCTTTGACACTGGTGGTAATTTGGTGTCTCCAGTAGAAGGTACGCAATTGGAAACTGTGTATCTGGCAGGTGGTAAAGGTGCTTTGACCATCAACATTGATTACTCTGCCTCTACCCAATATTCATCAGCTTTTGCGGTGCTGTCGCAATCTCAAGACGGTGCGCCAGAAGGCGACTTGGTGGGTGTGACCATCGGTAACGACGGCTTGGTCAGTGCTTCCTTCTCCAATGGCTCACAAAAGTCATTGGCCAAAATTTTGTTGGTTAACTTTTCAAGTCCTGTGGGCTTGCGTCAAATTGGTGACTCCAGTTTCTTGGCTTCGGCGGCTTCTGGTAAACCTATTTTGGGAACACCAGGTTCTGCAGGTTTTGGAACTCTGCGAGCCGGTGCTACGGAACGCGCCAACGTTGACTTGACACAAGAATTGGTTGATTTGATTACGGCTCAGCGTAACTTCCAGGCCAATGCCAAAGCCATTGAGACTTCAAGCACGATGACCTCGGCCATCATTAACTTGCGCTCTTAATTAGCTCAAGCACTGAACTCATCATAGGACTTCAACATGGATCGTTTAGCCTTTAACGCCGCGGCCGCCATCAATGAAATGCGGACAGGCCGCCAGATGACAACCAACGAGTTGGCCAACGTTGCTACGCCAGGCTTCAAACGCAGTTTTGAGTCGGCCATGTTGACGTTGAAAGTTCAAGGCGCTGGTTTTGAGTCTCGCTTGCAACCTCAGGCCTTCTCAAGTGACAACATCAACATGAAGCCAGGCGTCATCATGAAGACTGGGCGCGACATGGATGTGGCCATGGACGACCAAGCTGTAATGGGTGTAACAGCACCCAACGGTGAATTGGCTTTTACAAGGCGTGGTGATTTGAAACTCAATGGTACGGGTGTATTGGAAACTGGTACTGGCGCTGCTGTACGTGGTCAGAACGGTGGTCCCATCACCATTCCGCCTGGCTTTTTGATCAACATCAGCAAAGATGGTTCTGTCTTTGCCACGAATCCTGGACAAGGCGGCGTTGCCGCTCCCGTGCTAATTGACAAAATTTTGTTGCGCGATGCCAGTGCAGTGAACTTAGAGCGCCGTGAAGACAGCCTTTACCGTGTAGTTGGTAAACCGAATGAAGATATTCCTGTGACAGGCAAATTAACTACCTTATCGCCACAAACATTAGAGGGTTCTAACGTGAACGCTATGGAAGTGATGGTGAAGTTAATGGACCAAAGTCGTTCATTTGAAATGCAAGTGAATGTGATCAAACAAAGTAAAGATGTAGACGAGTCGGGCGGCAGCATGATGCGCGCCTCCACTTAATCATCTTATTTAAATAACAAACAACTGAATACTTAAAAGGAGCACGCCATGGACGCTAGCATGTGGGTTGCAAAAACGGGTTTAGATGCGCAGCAAACGCGCATGAATGTCATCTCTAACAACTTGGCCAACGTCAATACGACAGGCTTTAAGCGCGATCGCGCTGTGTTTGAA
>CAJCDH010000318.1 GCA_903961095.1 uncultured Burkholderiales bacterium
AGCCGTGCAGCAGGGTTCTGCTGCCATGAACGCTTAAGGAGCTCGCCATGGGTGCATCAGATTTCTCCAAACTTCCTCACATTGGTGAGTCCTTGCGTCGCAAGGAAGACTACCGCTTCCTCACAGGCGCTGGCAATTACACCGACGACATTCGCCTAGACAACATGACTCACGCTGTGTTCGTGCGTTCGCCTCATGCTCACGCCAACATCAAAAGCGTCAACAAGGCCAAAGCCTTGGCAGCGCCTGGTGTGGTGGCAGTGCTAGACGGACCCGATGTTGTCGATGCCAAGATCAATGGCCTGCCTTGCGGCTGGCTCATTACCGACACCAGTGGCAAGCCTATGAACGAGCCGCCCCACCCCATTCTTGCCAATGGCAAGGTGCGCTATGTGGGCGACCACGTGGCCATGGTGGTGGCTGAAACTTTGGAACAAGCTAAGAACGCTGCCGAGTTGGTGGAAGTTGAATACGACGTCCTGCCAGCAGTGGTCGATGTGCGCCATGCCAAAAAGGCCACAGCCCTTCACGCAGAAGCACCCGATAACCATTGCTACAACTGGGCCATTGGCGACAAAGCTGCAGTTGATGCCGCATTTGCGGGTGCTGCTCACGTCACCAAACTGGATTTGATTAACAACCGCTTGGCCCCCAACCCCATGGAGCCACGCGCCGCCATTGGCAGCTACAACCGCGCCAACGACGAATACACGCTGTACGTTTCAAATCAAAATCCGCACGTTGAGCGCTTGCTCATGACGGCCTTTGTGCTGGGCTTGCCCGAACACAAAGTGCGCGTCATTGCACCCGATGTCGGCGGTGGTTTTGGTGCCAAAATTTATTTGTATGCAGAAGATGTGTGCCTGACATGGGCCTCTAAAAAGCTTAATCGCAACATCAAATGGAATTGCGACCGTTCAGAAGCTTTCTTAAGCGATGCCCACGGCCGTGACCACTCCAGCCACGCCGAATTGGCCATCGACAAAGACGGTAAATTCTTGGCCTTGCGTGTTCACACAGACGCCAACCTAGGTGCCTACTTGTCCACCTTCTCAACCGCTGTGCCAACCATTCTGTATGCCACTTTGTTGGCTGGCCAGTACGCCACCCCACAAGTCTATGTAGAGGTGGATGCATGGTTCACCAACACAGCACCAGTCGATGCTTATCGCGGTGCAGGCCGCCCAGAAGCCACCTACCTGCTTGAGCGCATTGTGTCTCGTGCCGCGTGGGAATTGGGCATGACCCAAGACGCCATTCGCAGCAAGAACTTCATCACGCAGTTCCCGTATCAAACGCCTGTGGCTTTGCAATACGACACCGGCGATTTCCACGCCCTCATGAACCACGCCAACAAACTGGGTGATGTGGCAGGCTTCCCTGCCCGCAAAGCGGCCAGTGCGGCCAAAGGTTTGCTGCGCGGCATTGGTTACTCCAGCTACATCGAAGCTTGTGGCTTAGCACCAAGCAATGTGGCAGGCGCATTGGGCGCTCGCGCTGGTTTGTTTGAGTGCGGCGAAGTTCGCGTGCACCCCACAGGCAGCGTCACGGTGTTCACAGGCTCACACAGCCACGGCCAAGGCCACGAAACCACCTTTGCACAAGTGGTGGCTGCGCGCTTGGGCATTCCGGTTGAAAACGTTGACATCGTTCACGGTGATACAGGCCGCGTACCTTTCGGCATGGGCACTTACGGTTCACGTTCTATTTCTGTGGGCGGCGCCGCTCTCATGCGCGCACTCGACAAAATTGAAGCCAAGGCCAAGAAAATTGCCGCTCACCTCATGGAAGCTGGCGATGCCGACATTGAATTTGCCAATGGCGAATTCAGCGTCAAGGGTACTGACAAGAAAATTCCATTTGGATCAGTTGCGCTAACTGCATACGTACCGCACAACTACCCCTTGGACAAGTTGGAGCCAGGTCTGAATGAAACAGCGTTCTATGACCCTACCAACTTCACCTTCCCTGCAGGCACCTACATCTGCGAGGTCGAAATTGATCCTGAAACAGGCGTCACCAAAATTGACAAGTTCACAGCAGTCGACGACTTTGGCACCATCATCAACCCCATGATTGTGGAAGGTCAAGTGCATGGTGGTTTGGTCCAAGGCATTGGCCAAGCGCTCATGGAAAATTGCGTCTATGACAAAGAAACGGGTCAACTTTTGACGGGCTCTTTCATGGACTACACCATGCCCCGCGCCGACGACTTCCCAGTGTTTGCCATTGGCCACGAGTGCACACCTTGCACCACCAATCCATTGGGCACCAAAGGTTGCGGTGAGGCAGGCGCCATTGGCTCGCCGCCCTCAGTCATCAATGCGGTGCTAGATGCATTGGCCCCATTGGGCGTCAAAGACTTTGACATGCCCGCCACACCGCACCGCGTGTGGGAAGCCATTCAAGCCGCCAAGCATTAATTCGAAATTCGGAGAACTCAACATGTACGCATTCAAATACGAACGCCCCACTGCATTGGCAGATGCCCAGAAATCGGCGCAGGCTGGCGGTCAAGTTTTGGCCGGTGGCCAAACCATGATCGCTGCTATGAAGCAGCGCCTTCAGCAACCTGAAACCTTGGTTGACTTGGCTGCCATCAGCGGTTTGGCTGGCATCAAAAAGGACGGCAACAACATCGTGATTGGCGCCATGACACGCCACCAAGATGTGGCCGACAACGCCGATGTTCAACACAGCATTCCTGGCTTGGCTGCCTTGGCCAACAACATTGGTGACAAGCAAGTCCGTGTCATGGGCACCATCGGTGGCTCTGTGGCCAACAACGATCCTGCCGCTTGCTATCCCAGCGCCTTGTTGGCTTTGGGCGCCACAATCCATACCGACAAACGCACCATCAAGGCAGATGACTTTTTCCTAGGCATGTATGCCACCGCCTTAGACGCGGGAGAAATTATCACCTCTGTCAGCTTCCCCATTCCCGCCAAGTCCGCCTACGCCAAATTCAACCAACCTGCCTCGCGCTTTGCGTTGGTTGGTGTGTTTGTGGCCCAAACGGCCTCTGGCGCCCGAGTGGCCATCACGGGTGCTGGCAATGGCGTGTTTCGCCATGCTGGCATGGAGGCCGCTTTAACAAACAGCTTTACGCCCGAAGCAGTGAACGGCGTCGCGGTAGACTCTACGGATCTCAATGCCGACCTGCACGCTTCAAAGGCCTACCGCGCTCACCTGATCACCGTGCAAACTCAAAGGGCGGTGAAACAGGCGAACGGATGACCGCAAAAGACACTTTCAAAACCATCGACGAACTTGCCCAAGCCCTTCAAGGCGTGGGCTATTTCGCGGAACGGCGGCTTATCACCGCCGTTTTTTTAAGCCTCAAATTAGAGCGTCCCCTTCTTTTAGAAGGTGAACCTGGCGTTGGCAAAACAGAGCTGGCCAAAGCACTTGCCAAAATTTTGGGTCGCCCCCTCATTCGTTTGCAATGCTATGACGGCATGGAACAACGCGAAGCTTTGTACGAGTGGAACCATGCTGCTCAGTTACTGCACATGCGCGCTGCCGCATCCCAAACAGGTTCAAGCGCCACACCCCAAGACATTGAACGCGAGGTTTACCAAAAACGTTTCTTGGTCAAGCGTCCCTTGCTAGAAGCCTTGCAAACCCCCGCACCTGGCGCACTGCTGTTGATAGATGAAGTTGATCGTGCTGACGAACCCTTTGAAGCGTTTTTACTGGAGTATTTGGGCGAATACCAAGTCAGTATTCCGGAGTTGGGCACCATCAAAGCCGAAGTTGCGCCAGTGACCATTCTCACCAGCAACCGCACCCGCGATTTGAACGATGCCGTGAAGCGCCGATGCCTGTACCAGTGGATGGACTACCCCGATCGCGAGCGCGAGTTGGCCGTGGTCAGATCGCAGGTGCCGCAAGCCAGCGCTCAGCTCACTGAGCAAGTGGCAGAGTTTGTGGGTCGCCTTAGAAGTCAGCCCTTCTCTAGCGCATTCCAGCGCGCACCCGGCATAGCTGAAAGCGTGGAATGGGCCAAAGCCTTGGTGGCCCTAGACACCCTCACCCTCGATCCTGAGGTGGTGCAAGACACGGTGGGCATTTTGTTCAAGCAGCGCGAAGACATTGCGGCAATCACGCCACTGCTCAATGATTTGCTGGCGCCTGCGCCCATCACAAGCCTTTAACTTGAAGCTTGAGCCATCATGCTTTTAGGCGACGCACGCAGCGGCAAACTCAGTGACAACATCACGGGTTTTGCGCGCGCACTCAGGCGTGCGGGCTTGCCCATTGATGCATCGCGCATCAGCTTGGCCATTGAATCAACAGAACACGTTGGCATCGAAAGAAAAGACGATTTGTCAGCGGCCTTGAAAGCTTGTTTGGTCAGCCGACAAGAAGACTTGGTGGTCTTTGACCAAATGTTTTCAGCACTTTTCCGAGATCCTGAGCTCACCCGTCAACTCTTGTCTCAGCTCTTGCCCAAAGCACCTACGGCCACACCCGGTGTGCCGCGCAAATCCAGGGTGCAAGAAGCTTTGGCAGCCAAAAACAAACAAAACGACCCCGTCAAACCCAAAGAAGATGAGCTGAAATTTGACGCGGCCATGAGTGCCAGCGAGCGCGAAAGACTGCAACAAGCCGACTTTCAAAGCTTGAGTGCCAGCGAATTCAGGCTGGTCGAAAAACTGGCCAGGCAAGTGAAGCTGCCCCTGCCCAAAATTCAAGGGCGAAGAACACGCACGGGCGGCCGTGGCGATCGCATTCACTGGTCTAAAACCATGCAGTTAGCAGCAAGGCAAGATGGCGATATTTTGTCTTTGCCACGCATGCAGAGAAAGCCACAGGCTCTGCCCCTGTTAATCTTGGTCGACATCTCTGGCTCGATGGAGCGCTATGCCCGCCTTTTGCTGGCATTTTTACACCAAGCCACGCGAGGTACACCGCGTCAAATTTACGCCTTTGGCACCGACCTGACCGATTTGAACCAAGCCTTCAAACTGCGCGATACCGACGACATGTTGACTTTGGCCAGTCGTCAAATTCTAGATTTCGCAGGCGGCACACAATTGGGAAAATCGCTGATTCATTTTCGGTCTCATTTCGCCAAAAAACTCACAGGCAGGCGCACGGTGGTGCTGTTAATCAGCGACGGGCTAGATACAGGGACCGCAGAAACGCTAGACTC
>CAJCDH010000319.1 GCA_903961095.1 uncultured Burkholderiales bacterium
GCTGCCCGCCCAAGGCAAAAACTGATTGAGGAAAATGGGCAGCACCACAATGAAAGCCGCACCAAAAAAGCTGCCCATGATGGAGCCCATGCCGCCAATGATCACCATGAACAGCAATTGAAATGAGCGATCAATTGAAAATGCCGCTGGCTCCCAAGAGCCCAAATGCACAAAGCCCCACAAAGCCCCTGCGACGCCCACAATGAAAGAGCTGACTGCAAAAGCGCTGAGCTTGGCGTACATGGGACGAATACCAATGACAGCCGCAGCCACATCCATGTCCCGAATGGCCATCCACTCACGACCAATGGCGGAACGGACCAAGTTTTTTGCCAGCAGGCCAAAGACAATCAAGAACACCAAGCAGAACAAATACTTTTCGACAGGCGTCTCAATGGCCAGGCCCATGATGCTCAAGTTAGAAACTGAAACTGAACCTGAAGCTGTGTTGTTGGTGAACCAACCCACGCGAAGAAAAGCCCAATCACAAAAGAATTGGGCGGCCAGTGTGGCAACCGCTAAGTAGAGTCCTTTGACTCGCAAACTGGGGATACCAAAAAAGATGCCTACCAGCGTTGCAAAAAATCCACCACTCAGAATCGCAACAATGAGCGGAATGCCATCAATTCGAATGTAGGCGTTGTAGGCCATATAAGCACCCACCGCCATGAATGCCCCCGAGCCCAAAGATATTTGACCGCAATAACCCACCAAAATATTCACGCCCAATGCGGCCAAGGACAAGATCAAGAAGGGAATCAAGATGGCTCTGAACATGTATTCGTCGACCAACATCGGCACGCCCACAAACGCAAAGGCAAGCAATGCCAAGATGGCCCAGCGATCTTGTGCAATGGCAAAAATTTGTTGGTCACTTCGGTAAGAAGTTTTAAATTGACCGTTTTCTCTGTAGAACATGTTGTGCTTCCTTAAACGCGATCAATGATTTTTTCGCCAAACAAACCCTGTGGTCGGAACAGCAAAAAGACCAACGCAAGGACATACGCAAACCAGATTTCAATGCCACCACCGACATAAGGGCCGAGAAACACTTCTGACAATTTTTCTCCAACACCAATGATCAAGCCGCCAATGATGGCGCCTGGCACCGATGTCAAGCCGCCCAAAATGATCACAGGCAAGGCCCTTAAAGCAACCGTTGTCAAAGAAAATTGAACGCCCATTTTGGAGCCCCAAATGATGCCCGCCACCAAGGCCGTAATACCCGCCACAAACCAAACGATGACCCAAATTCGATTCAAGGGAATACCAATTGACTGCGCCGCTTGGTGATCATCGGCCACCGCACGCAAGGCCCTGCCTGTGCTTGTTTTTTGGAAAAACAAAGACAGTGTGACCACCAGCAAGGCCGCAATGAGGGCAGCGTATACATCTTCAAGATTTACCAAAATGCCGCCCGGAAAAACAGAATCTAAAAGAAACACGGGCTCTTTGGGCATGCCCACATCAATTTTGTAAATGTCGCTGCCAAAGATGGTCTGGCCCAAGCCGTCAATGAAATAAGTAATGCCAAGGGTGGCCATCAGCAAAGTGACGCCCTCTTGGTTGACCAAGTGACGCAACACATACCGCTCAATGAGCCAAGCCAACACAAACATCAAGGCCGCAGCAAGGGCAAAAGCAATGACGTTGGCGAGAATTTTGTTGTCAAGACCCAGTATTTGGGGAACCCACTCAGAGAAACGCGCCATGGCCAAAGCTGCAAACAGCACCATGGCACCTTGCGCAAAATTAAACACGCCCGAGGCTTTGAAAATAAGCACAAAGCCAAGCGCAACCAGTGAATACAGCATGCCGGCCATCAGGCCGCCTAAAAGAGCTTCTAAGAAAAATGCCATTGTGTGTGCTCCTTAATGACTGGTGCCCAAATAGGCACTGATCACTTCTTCGTTGTTGCGAACTTCTTCGGGGGTTCCATCGCCAATTTTTTTGCCATAGTCCAACACCACCACGCGGTCTGAGATGTCCATCACGACACTCATGTCGTGCTCAATGAGCACAATGGTGGTGCCAAACTCGTCGTTCACATCCAAGATGAAACGGCTCATGTCTTGCTTTTCTTCCATGTTCATGCCGGCCATCGGCTCATCCAGCTACAGGACTTGAGGCTCCATGGCCAAGGCAC
>CAJCDH010000320.1 GCA_903961095.1 uncultured Burkholderiales bacterium
CCCAGCACCACCGTCTGAATTTGATCCATGTTTGCCCTTGGCTTAAGCCCTAACAAAAAATACTGCCAACATTGTCGCTGACACACGCAAGACAGTTCAAATCAATTCTTGCAGGCAAACTTGAATTTTTAAAATTTCTAGCCTAATTCAAAAGGACACCCATGAAATTATTCAATTTAGACAACAAAGTAGCCATCGTCACAGGTGCTAGCAGAGGCATTGGCCGATCGATTGCCTTTCAACTGGCTCGTGCTGGAGCCAAAGTGGTCATCTCGAGTCGGAAATTGGATGCCTGTGAGGCTGTTGTCAAAGAGATTCAAGCTGAAGGCGGTACGGCCATGGCCATCAGCGCCAGCATTGCGAACAAAGATCAATTGCAAAGCTTGGTACACAAAACGAAAGAAGCATGGGGCCCTATTGACATCTTGGTTTGCAATGCCGCCAGCAACCCCTACTACGGCCCTATGACTGGCATGAGCGATGACGTCTTTAACAAAGTCATGCACAACAATGTGTTGTCAAGCACTTGGCTGTGCAGCATGGTCTATCCAGATATGAAAGCCAAAAAAGATGGTGCCATTGTGCTGGTGTCATCGGTGGGTGGCTTGCATGGCTCTGCTGTCATTGGCGCATACAACATCTCCAAGGCGGCCGACATGCAATTGGCGCGCAATTTGGCTGTGGAGTGGGGCCCAGACAATATTCGAGTGAACTGCATTGCGCCAGGTTTGATACGCACAGACTTTGCCAAGGCTCTGACAGATGATCCGGTCAAAGCCGGCATGGTTGAAAACGAAACCCCGCTTCGCCGAATTGGTGATCCCGACGACATCGGCGGCATTGCAGTGCTGTTGGCCAGTGCTGCTGGCAAATACATCACGGGTCAAACCATTGTGGCCGATGGCGGCATGATGATTCGATGAAGTTAAATTGAAAAAGCCCAGAGCAATGCACTGGGCTTTTTGACAAAGTAAGACTGAAATTAAATAGAAGGAATTTCAGTCTTCATTGAATTAAGCAAAATTAGTTTCAGCGAAAGACCAGTTCACCAATTTGTCTAAGAATGTTTCAACAAACTTAGGACGCATATTGCGGTAATCGATGTAATAGGCATGCTCCCACACGTCGACAGTCAGCAAGGCTTTGTCTGCAGTGGTCAATGGGGTGCCTGCGGCGCCCATGTTGACGATGTCAACACTGCCGTCGGCTTTCTTGACCAACCATGTCCAACCAGAGCCAAAGTTGCCTACGGCGCTTTTGACGAAGGCTTCTTTGAAAGCCGCATAAGAACCATATTTGGCATTGATGGCCGCAGCCAAAGCGCCAGAAGGCTCGCCACCACCGTTGGGCTTCATGCAATTCCAAAAGAATGTGTGGTTCCAAATTTGGGCAGAGTTGTTGTAAACGCCGCCGCTGGATTTCTTGATGATTTCTTCCAGAGACATTGATTCAAACTCAGTGCCTTTTTGTAAATTGTTCAAATTGACAACGTAAGCATTGTGGTGCTTGCCGTGGTGAAACTCCAGAGTTTCTTGGCTGTAGTGCGGAGCCAATGCGTCGATGGCAAAGGGCAATGCTGGCAGGGTATGTTCCATGTGATCCTCGTTAAAGTGCAGTAAAAATCCAAAGTACTATTGTAGGTTGAACCTGTCTACTTGTCTGAAAATATTGGGCTAAAGGCACAGCATGCTTGGGGTTGACTTGGATTGGCTTTGTTGCGAAGAGGCCAGCTTTATTTCACTTCTAAGTTCACCTGCCCATCAGACAGCGTGGCTGATACCCGTTGATTTTTTTCAAAGTCAGCGGTGTGCGTCAAGGCTTTACCCGCCTCATCAGTCAGCCAAGCATAACCCCGCTCTAACACCAAGTGGGGATCGAGCAGTCCCAATCTGGTGCCCATGTGCAAGGCTTTTTGCTGATGGCTCTGTAGGCTTTTCTGAAGTCCCTGAGGCAGACGTTCTGAAATTCGGGAAAGCGTTTGCCTTCGCACTTGAACTTGCGTTTTAAAGCCATATTGAAGCGATTGCTCGAGGCGCATGAGGTGTGTCTTTTGTTCATTCAAGCGCCCCGATGGACGACCTAGCCGGTTGGCGACCCAATCTAAGTTTTGACTCATGCGGTCTAAGTGATTGCTTAGGGCATCTGAAAAAGCTTCTTGCAAGCGCAACACCTCATCCGCAAGTTGCCCACGTGCTATGGCCACCAACTCTGCCGCAGCAGTTGGGGTGGGAGCCCGCAAATCGGCTACGAAATCGGTCAGCGTGAAATCAGTTTCGTGACCTACCCCAGAAATAATGGGAATTGAAGAAGACGCAATGGCTCTCACCAACGCTTCATCATTGAAGGCCCATAAATCTTCCATCGAGCCACCGCCACGAACCATCAAAATGACGTCAACGGCCCTATTTTGAGTACTCAAAGCAGCGGAGGATCCTGGCACCAGCCCCCGCCACGAAATCAAACTGTGAAGACTCTTCAACAACTCCACGGGCGCATTCACGCCCTGAACAGAAGCTGGCGCCAAAATAACGGGAATGTGCGGAACGCGCCTTTGCAGGGCGCTGACGACATCGTGCAAAGCTGCAGCGCCCAAGGACGTAATGACGCCAATAGCACGAGGCTGAGCTGGAATGTCACGCTTTCGCGAAGGCTCAAAAAGACCTTCAGCCTCGAGACTCGCTTTGAGCTTTAGAAACTGCGCAAAGAGATCGCCCTGACCCGCCCTTTGCATGGTTTCAACCACCAGTTGCAAATCTCCTCTTGCACCGTAAACACCTAACTTGCCCCTAAGCTCCACCATTTCGCCATCTCGCGGCATAAAATTTAAAGCACTGGCGGCCCTTTTGAACATGGCACAGCGTATTTGTCCGCTTTCGTCCTTGAGGTTGAAGTAACAATGTCCACTGGCTGCCCTCGAAAAGCCAGATATCTCTCCTTTGACCGCGACAGGATTGAAGCTTGCATTCAAGGTATCTGAAATTGCAAGGCAAAGAGCCCCAACTGACCAGACATGTGGCTCAAAATCTACTCTTGCCATAAAAAAACCTTATTTTTAGCGGTGTTCAAGGCCATTTTGTTTGGAAAAGCTTGTTTATTCAAGGTGAATCAGTCCACAGCTTGCATGAGCTTTGCCTCGCAACGCACTAACTGCTGTGTCATGCGCATAGATTCACGTAAGCTGTTGATTTATTTCATCAATTTTGTGGTTAAAAAAGAAGCACCTTTAGCAAAGCTAGGATTCATGCGGTTTACACGGGTTCTACCTTGATGTTCTTCACAAAGTTATCCACAGAAAAGAGGGACAATTTGATCAGCCATAATCAAAACTGAATCCAGAAGTAGAAAGTTTGATTTTGATCAGCATCATACAAGCCGCAGGGTGGCCCGTTTGGCCACTTATTGCCTGCTCCATCTTTGCGCTCGCTATCATTTTTGAGCGCCTTTATGCTTTGAGAACCAGCAAGGTTCTACCTGAGCATGCCCTAGAGCGTGCCGTCGATAGCACCCAAAAAGGATTTCCGACAGAAGCCGCCATCCAAGAAATTGCCCAGATGGGTGCTGTGGGTCCTGTTTTCGCTGCTGGCCTTCAAACACTGGCGCTTAACCCCAGTGCTAGCCACCAAGATGTTCGTGAGAGCATGGAAATGGAAGGCCGCATGGCGGCGCAAGG
>CAJCDH010000321.1 GCA_903961095.1 uncultured Burkholderiales bacterium
CCATCAAGCGAATTGCCTTGGTGTGGCAACTCTCGAATTCAGACACGCCGGCAATTGGCATCCAATAACGGCGCAGCAAAGACCCCATGGGCGTGCCAGGGCCCACTCGCGTTAACAACTGGTTTTTTTCTTCGGTCAGCACATCAAGTCCTTCTCGGTCAGTCGCTCCAGACACAAAAAGCTGCGCCCACGCCAGTGCCGGCCTCAGTTCTATAAAGCGGCTGATATTGAGAAAAGCGAAGGGGTAAATTCTCTACGGCACCTGCAGTGAGAATCCAGTTCAATGTCTCGGAAGAACCAGACTTCAGAGCCTGACGGGGAATAGACCGCAGAGTCTGAGCATCTTTGTCATGAAGCGCCTGCATCACCTTCAAATCTTCCGCCTCGTCTACAACAAAGTGACTTAAACCGCCAGAAGCAATGACTGCAATGCGTTGGTCTCCCGGAATAGCTTCGACGACTGCGCGCATCTTGCTTCCCACGTCATAACACCGCGCAGCAGTTGGCACGTTGGGAGGAAAGTAGGTGTTCAGCAGCACAGGCACAACGGGAATACTTCGGCGAAACAAGCGCTTGATGATGAAGCCATAGGCGTGGCCAAAGCCGGCCTTAGAAGGGTCTTTCACGCTGGCCACGCAAGAGACGTCCACATCTTGGTCCATGAGTCCTTCAATCAATTGCATTGCCAGTTTCGGGTGGCCAGGCAAGCGATAAACATCATCCATCAAGTAACCTCGGCCAACTTGGCGCATCCATTCGGGCGCACCTTGAGCATATTTACCTTGGTATGTGACAATTTCTTCGCCATGAAAAACAGCGAAGGCAGGCTGGTTGTCTGGAGAAAAAAGTTCTGCCTGATCGTCCCCCACAATGATCACAAGGTCAGGATCGGCAAGCTCCAGTGCATCGCCCAATTTGTCTAGTGCCGCTTGACAGGCTCGCTCTTTTTCTTCGAGTACCGTCAAGACCACCTCATCCCGAAAACGCGGACCGCGCTCGGCCAGCAATTGTGGGTAGCTGACAAATCGACCGTCAGACAAATTGAGCTTGAGATTGGCGTAATCAACCTCAGCTCGGTGTTGCCACTGTTGCGAAGTTAGATTGAGCATAGGCGTGTGAGATGTGCCTATGCCCAGAACGATTTTGGCCATGTCAGTCTTTGCGAAAACGCGTATAAAGACGCGTGCAGTTGCACTCAAACACGTTGCGCTTGTCCTCTTCGCTCAGAAAGTCAATGCTCTCAATGACGGGTTTCAAGTCATCGTAATCCAGACCTGTTTTAGGATCTCGGCCGCTGCCGGTACCAGGCTTTTCAGTGGCGAAAAGCACTCGGTCTACACCCACTGTTTTAAACAACAGCTCCAAGGCAAGCTTGTCGTAATTGCAGGTGTCAAAGTGAAGGCGTTTGAGTCGGTCATCAAAGAACTCCATGCCTGGCTTGCGAACAGACCATGAGCGAAAGCGCCCCATCTGATAAGGAATAGCACCGCCACCGTGGGGAATGATAATTTTCAAATTAGGAAATTTTTCAAAGACCTTGGAGTCAAGGAGCGAAATGATCGCAATACTTTCTTCATTGATGAACTTTAATGTGTATGACTCGCGCGGTGAACAGCTGCCTGCTGAGTGGACAAGCGCAGGAATGTCCAGCTCGCACATTTTTTCGTACAAGGGGTACCAAAACGGGTCGCCAAGTCCAGGAGGCGGTGCGCCATCACCTTCCGTCGGATCGGGGTTGAGAAGGCAACCTAGAAAACCTTGCTCTTTAACACGAAACTCCAGCTCAGCTAGACAATTTTCAGGACTCTCATCGCGGTATTGCGGCAAACCGGCAACTGCACGAAAACGTGTCGGAAACATTTTCACTGTTTCAAAAATCAAATCGTTCATGTGCTTCGTCCACATCGCGGTCACGCGAGCGGGCTTGATGGAGTGCATCTGCTGGTAAGGACGCGGCGACAAAAACTGAATGTCAGTGCCTACCGAGTCCATGATGTCAATGATGGACTGGCCAGCCTTTCGAACACCCTCCTCCGTATGAGCTGGGGGGCGTACAGGGTTGCCGCGACTGCCCACAAGCTCAGACAAAAACTTGTGGCTGTAGGCCGGTATCACAACGTGGGCATGGGAATCGATGATCATGGGTTTCTCTGAACTTTCTTTTTAAAACTTAAGGGCTCAATCAGCAGCTTTGATATTGGCTGTCTTGACGACACGAGTGAACTTTTCAGTTTCAGTTCGCAAATAAAGCTGAAACTGGTCTGGCGTGGATGGCATGGGATCAAGCTCTAGTGCAGCAAACTTGTCTTTAACGTCCGGCTGAGAAAGAATTTCTTGAACGTCGGCTGAAATTTTTTGAATGATGGCTCTGGGTGTGCCGGCAGGCGCAAGCAGGCCATACCAGGAACGCACATCAAACTCAGGCATGCCTTGTTCGGCGAAGGTTGCAACGTTTGGCAAAGAGGCCAAACGCTTGCCCGTCACTGCCAGCGCTTTCAATTTGCCGTTTTTGACATGCGAGATGTAGGTATTGGGTGGGTCAATGGTCAGCTTGACAGTGCCAGCCAGCAAATCCGTAGCGATTTGAGAGGCCCCCTTGTAGGGAATGTGTTGAAGTTTGGTGCCTGACTGAATGGCGAAAAGTTCACCCACAATTCGGCCAATTCCACTACCGCCCACAGTGGCGAAGTTCCATTCGCCTGGCTTAGCACTTTGCAAAATTTGCAACATGCCTTTAAGGTCGTTCGCTGGAACGCTAGGATGGACGAGCATCATGAACGGGCCCCCCGCCACTGTGCCGATAGGCACAAAATCCTTGCTCGAGTCGTAGGGCAGGTTTGGAGAAAGAATAGGATTGATGGCAAATGTGGAGTTTGCAATCAGCAGGGTGTGGCCATCAGGCTTGGCTTTTGCCACCATCTGAGTGGCGATGACCGTGTTTCCGCCAGGTCGATTTTCAACAATGACCGACTTTCCCCACTTTTCACTGAGTTTTTGCGCAAGAAGTCTGGCCGTGGAATCTGTGCCACCGCCAGCAGCAAAGGGCACCACGATATTGACCTGTTGCATTGGAAATGACGGCGCTGCTGGAATCTGCGCCTGGGCGATGGAAGAAAAAGAAATCGCTTGGACAATGAGCACCCAAAACCAAAATCTTTCCCTGAAAGACTGCAACAAAGACATATATTTGGTTGGGTGGCAATGCATCATGAGCGTAGGACCTTGATGAAGATCAAAAAAAAGCAATTGAATTCTAAATTGCATTCAATCTTACATGATGGGTATTTACCCTTTCACCCAACAATTTCACAAGACCATTCGGTCCTATGTTTGTGACAGGAAGTTCAAGCTTTTGCGATGCCAACTTCCCAAGCTGGGGGTGCCACTGCGGCCTGACCCGCGATGGTTAGAGTCAAGCCTTCTGCATTGCTGTAGCGATGCGCTTCAACTGCTTGCATCAGGGCGCTTCGGTCTTGGGCAGCCAAGGCAGCAATGATCAAATCGTGTTCTTGAACGGTCAATGCACGTGCAGATGCTCGTTCAAATTTAGCCCCAAAAAATGGATCGGCCAATGTGAAGAGGCGACGAATTTCTTCGGTGATCAGTTGGAAGGGCGAAAGCGTCAAAATGAAATTGTGAAAAGCACGGTTCAAACGCATGAGTTCGGCCCAGTGATCTTGATCGAGGTTGGCCCGAATGCTGTCGTTGATGGCCCGCAACTGAGCCAGTTCACCCTCTGTGGGCCATTGCAAAGTTCTCATGACCTCGTTCTCAAGCAAGTGAAGCATTCGCCTAATTTGCGCCAACTCTCCTGGCCCGCGTTTGGCCACAAAGTAGCCTTGGTTGGGGCGGTGAACCAACAAACTCTGCTGAGCTAGCACGTTCAGTGCCTCGCGCAGAGGCACGCGGCTAATGCCAAATTGTCCCGCCATTTCTTGCTGCCGAATTTGCTCTCCAGGGCTGAGTTCGCCGCACATGATCATCATTAACAGGCGTTGAAGTGCACGTTCAACAGCGCCTCCAATAGGCGGCTTGAGAGGTGGAGTTGGCATTGAATGATCCGCTCAAATTTTTAATCAATTTTTGGTTGGCAGTGTATATTAGTCAATCATTCAATCAAGTATTTCCTTTTTATGCTTGCTCACTCATGCTTGCAGTCATAGCAATTTGCCTTGGTGCATGTCTAGGCGCACTGGCACGCTGGCAATTGGGCTTGTGGCTCAACCCTTCAACACTAGAAGATGGCATTTTCCCTTGGGGTACTTTGGCGGCCAACCTGGTTGGTGGCTATCTCATTGGCTTGTGTGTCGGCATTTTTCAGAACCTGCCACAGCTCGATCCTGAGTGGCGGCTTTTCTGCATCACGGGCTTTTTAGGTGCACTCACCACCTTTTCAACGTTTTCAGCCGAAGTGGTCGGCATGCTTCAGCAGGGTCGCTTGTTACTTGCCCTTAGCACAGCCAGCGTACATCTCATTGGCTCTCTGGTTCTAACCTATTTGGGGCTTTACACTGTCAAATTGATCAGTATTAATCCTATTCCCTAAAAGTTGGGAATAGGGCCTACTGATCAATTCTTTAAACCGGATTTAACTGGAGTATTTATGAACCTGAATCGAGTTGCACGTCGTTTGGCTATCGGCATGGCTGTGGCATTGCCCATGGCCCTTACGCTCAGCACCAGCGCACAAGCACAATCATTTTTTCGCATTGGCACTGGCGGCACCGCAGGCACTTATTACCCAGTTGGCGGCATGATAGCCAATGCAGTTTCTATTCCTGGCAAGTTGATTGCCACCGCTCAGGCCACCAACGGCTCTGTGGCCAACGTCAATGGCGTGGCAAGCGGCGCCATGGAGTCTGGTTTCTCCCAATCTGATGTGGCCACATGGGCGCAAAAAGGCACCGGCATCTACGAAGGCAAACCCAACATTCCCGATTTGCGTCTCATTGCCAATCTCTATCCCGAAACCATTCACGTGGTGGTGAAAAAATCTTCCGGTATCAAAAGCATTTCTGAGCTCAAGGGCAAGCGCGTTGCTTTAGACGAGCCAGGCTCAGGCACTTTGGTTAACGCACGTTTGATCTTGGCTGCTTACAACATCAAAGAATCTGAAATCAGGCCTGAGTACATCAAGCCCAATCAAGCGGCCGACAAAATGAAAGACGGCGCATTGGATGCTTTCTTCTTTGTAGGCGGAGCACCTGCAGGCGCCATTGCCGAGTTGGCTTCAAGTGGCGGCGGCATTGCTTTGTTGCCCATTGAAGGTGCTCAAGCTCAAGCGCTTCGCAACACAAGTTCGTTCTTTGCAATCGACAGCGTACCCGCTGCCACCTACAAAGACGTTGATGCTGTCAACACTTTGTCTGTGGGTGCCCAGTGGGTCACCAGCGCCAAAGCAGACACTGAAACCATTTATCAAATTACCAAAGCTTTGTACAGCGAGTCCACCCAAAAAGCCTTGGCTGCTGGCCACGCCAAAGGCAAGCTCATTACACTGAAAAACGCTGTTCAAGGCGCTGGCATTCCTTTTCACCCAGGTGCTGAAAAATACTACCGCGAAGTCGGTGTATTGAAGTAATTTAACGGTTTGTTAAATGCCTACGGGCGGGTTAACTGATGGTTAACTCGCCCGTTTTAACTTGAAGTTTCCAGAGTATTTTCATGACCGCTGCCACCCTGCTACCCGACGATCAAAAGCTACAAGAGCTCGAAGAAAAATTTGATCCC
>CAJCDH010000322.1 GCA_903961095.1 uncultured Burkholderiales bacterium
ATTGCCCGCACCATGCGTGCCAGACTGGGAGCCCTTTTCTAGGCCCAATGGTTTTACCCAAATCGTGATCTCGGCCATTCCGTGCAACTGGTTTCAGTGTCAAGAAAACTCGATTGATCCGGTGCATTTTGAGTGGATGCACGAAAACTGGGGCAAACGCTTGCTCCAAGGCGAACCAGCATCCTACGGACCAAAGCACCTCAAGCTAGATTTTGAAGAGTTTGAATATGGATTTGTTTATAAGCGCGTTCGCGAAGATACCGACGAATCTCACCCTTACTGGACTATCGGACGCACTGCGCTGTGGCCCAACGCTTTCTTTTTGGGTGAGCACTTTGAATGGCGCGTCCCAATTGATGATGAGAACACGCTGTCTGTGGTTTGGAAGTTCAGCCATGTTCCCAAAGACCGAGAACCCTATTTGCAAGAGCGCATTCCCACCTGGACCGGACCCACAAAAGATGAAAATGGAGATTGGATTACCAGCCACGTCATGAATCAGGACTTTGCTGCTTGGGTCGGGCAGGGAAGAATTGCGGACAGAACCAAGGAAAATCTGGGGGTGACCGACCGCGGCATCGTCATGATGCGGCGACGCTTCTTCGACGAACTCGAACGAGTGGCAGCTGGCCATGAGCCCAAAGGCCTGATACGTGATCCGTCCAAAAACGTGTGTGTACCCTTGCCAGTCGCTTCTGTTAACACGGCCTTTACCAACTTGACAACTGCTGAAATTTTGGCTGACCCTATGAAGAGCGTGCGCCTGACCAGTTACATCTTTCAGGCGGGTCAACCGGATTGGGTTCAGCAGGAATACGAACAGGCGATGGGTATCAGTTTGCAGGCCTTTTCCGGACTACCAGCTGGTCGATCAGCTTCATAAGCAAAGCATTATTCAAATTTCAAATGGGCTCACAAATTCAACTCACGTCCGCAGATGGGCACACCTCGTTTGCTTATCTCAGTCAACCGCAAGGGGCGCCAATGGGCGCCGTGGTCATACTGCAAGAAATTTTTGGTGTGAACAGCCATATTCGATCCGTTGCAGATCGCTATGCTCAGGCCGGCTACTTGGCAGTTGCCCCCGACATGTTCAGCCGCGCTGCTGCCCAGACTCAACTGGGCTACTTGCCAGAAGATGTGAAAGAGGGCGCCTTGCTCAAGGCCAAGGTGGAGGCTCTCGGCGGCCTAGCCTCTGGCGACATCAGGGCGGCCATTGAGTATGTCAAGCATGCGGGAAAGCTTGGGGTTGTAGGGTATTGCTGGGGTGGCCTGATGTCCTGGAGAACTGCTTGCAGCCCTGTGGGTATCCATGCTGCTGTTTGCTACTATGGCGGTGGTATAGCCAGCCAAGCGGAGATTGGTAAAACACCGCTCGTACCTGTGATGGCTCATTTCGGCGAACAGGATCACCTGATACCCATGACAGACGTTGATGCGATTGAAGCTACGCATCCCCAAGTCCTTGTTCATCGTTATGCTTCAGGTCATGGATTTAACTGCGACCAACGTGCTTCTTTTAATGCAGAATGCGCTGCTGTCGCTGCCCAACGCACGCTAGCCTTCTTCGAGCAACACTTGCGCGGATAATGCCTCCGAGAGCAGTCGTGAGTTGATGCGACGTGGGCTGTGCACCTTACTCCAATGTGACTTAGCCGATTAAAAAGGCGCACCTTCCGAATGGCTTGCAGCTTCTGCAAACACATTTTCTCCACCCAGTGCATCGATCACATCCTTAAGAACAGGGCCCAGCATCCCTGTGCTTAGCACGACATCGGCATCAAACTTATCTTCGCCCTCAGAACTGATAGCGTCGGGTTCTGTGCCGTCTAAAAATGTCACTTTTTTCAACTGCAAACTGTCGGTAAGTACAAAACTGGCTTTGCCCTCCCAGCTGAGCGCCAATTGGGTAGGCAGTTTGCCCTCGCGCACATGTTTGCGCACTTCTTCCGTGCTGAGAATATGGCGTGTGTACTTCACCATGGGTTGGTCTTCTGCGCCAGACTTCAAAACGCACTCTTTTTCAACACTGAAAGCGCGCGGAATGTCATCGGGGTTTGTGGCCAATAACCAAGCCGCCATGCCGGTTTGAGGTGAAGTGGCAGTTTGCAACAAGTTCAAGTCGAGTCCTGGCAAGGCGCGAACCAACTGCGTGATCACTTCGTCTGCTTTGCCAGTGCTGCCAGCGTCGATGGCCAGCAAGCGGTCTTTGGGGTTGATCCACACCATCACTGTGCCTTGCTTGGCAAAGGCTTGGGGCAGCAAGCTGTGCAAAATGTCTTCGCGCATTTCTCGGGTTTCTTTTTTGCCTGGTTTGCGACCTGTTTTGGCTTCTATTTCTTGAGCTTGAAGTTCAGCTTTGCGTTTAACGACGGAAGCGGGGACTGCTTTTGTCTCAATCAGCAGCTTGGCGATCCACTGACCGCCAATGGACTCCAGCAAAGGCCCATTGGCGACATTGCGAGGCTCTGTCCAGCCAACCGACTTGTCTTGCCCAGGGGTGCACTCTGTAAATCGGTTGGCAGATAGCGCTGTTTCAATTTCTGGTACGGTAGCGTTCCAGTTGGGCCCAATTCGGTAGGCCATGACATTTTTAAACACGTATATCCTTGAGGGGTTGTTTGACTTTGCGTCAAATATGGATCAATCATAGTAGAAACCATGTTTCTATTTGAAGAAGTCGTTACAAAATGCAATCGCTTTCACGTACATCAAATTCAGATCAAAAAACATGGCAATTTTGGATTGACCGCGGAGGCACTTTTACTGACATCGTCGGAAAGTGCACTGATGGTCAACTCTTGACGCACAAGCTGCTTTCAGAAAACCCAGATCATTACAAAGATGCCGCAGTGGCCGGCATTCGACATTTGTTGGGTTTGAGGTCTGAGGACGCGGTGACTCCCGAACTGGTCAGTTGCGTGAAGATGGGTACCACCGTGGCGACAAATGCTTTGCTAGAGCGAAAGGGTGAAAAGACTTTGCTGGTCACCACGCTGGGCTTTCGCGATGCATTGCGCATTGCTTACCAAAACCGCCCCCGGCTGTTTGACCGCCATATTGTGTTACCCGAATTGCTTTACAGCGAAGTGGTGGAAGCAAAGGAGCGCATGTCGGCGCAAGGTGTGGTCATTGAGCCTTTGAATCTCAATGAGTTGCGCCCTCAATTGCAAGCTCAATTTGATGCAGGCATTCGCAGTGTGGCCATTGTGTTCATGCATGCCTATCGCTTTCAACAACACGAAGTCTTGGCAGCAGACTTAGCACGACAAATTGGTTTCACTCAAATCAGTACATCTCATCAAACCAGCCCACTGATGAAGTTTGTGAGTCGCGGTGATACCACGGTGGTTGATGCCTATTTGTCGCCCATCTTGCGTCGCTATGTCGATCAAGTGGCTCATGAAATGCCTGGCGTCAAGTTGATGTTCATGCAGTCTTCTGGTGGCCTCACTGATGCGCATGCCTTTGCAGGCAAGGATGCTATTTTGAGTGGTCCAGCAGGCGGTATTGTCGGGATGGCCCGAACGGCAGAAGGTGCAGGGCACCATAAAGTCATTGGCTTTGACATGGGCGGTACCTCTACCGATGTGTCGCACTACGCAGGTCAATTTGAGCGTGAGTTTGAAACTCAAGTGGCGGGCATACGCATGCGCGCACCCATGATGAGCATACATACGGTGGCGGCTGGCGGTGGATCTTTGCTGCAGTTTGATGGTGCCAGATTGCGTGTGGGGCCGCAGAGTGCTGGCGCCAATCCAGGACCTGCCAGTTACAGACGTGGTGGCCCTTTGGCTGTAACCGATGCCAATGTGTTGGTGGGCAAAGTGCAAGCCGATTTTTTTCCAGCGGTTTTTGGACCCGAGGGCAATCAAAGACTCGATGCAAAAGCCGTAGCTTTTCAATTTGGTGAGCTGTCTGCAAAGATGAATCGCTCTCCTGAATCGATTGCCGATGGTTTTTTGCGCATTGCTGTTCAACAAATGGCCAATGCGATCAAGAAAATTTCAGTAGCACGTGGCTATGACGTTACCCGCTATACCCTGCAATGCTTTGGTGGTGCTGGTGGCCAACATGCTTGTTTGGTGGCCGATGCCTTGGGCATGAAACAGGTTTATGTGCACCCCTTGGCTGGCGTTTTGTCGGCTTATGGCATGGGCTTGGCCGATCAAAGCCTCATGCGGGAACAAGCTGTTGAGTTGCGTTTAACGCCAGAAGCCATGCCCGCATTGTTGGCGCCCCTCAAAACTTTAGGTGAAACTGCACGGCAGGCTTTGTCAAAGCAAGCCTTGGGTGAGGCCATTGAATTGCATGAACGGGTACATGTTCGTTATGAAGGCAGTGATTCTGTGCTGATGGTGCGCATGGGTTCTTTGGCTGAAATTACACAAGGCTTCGAAGTTGCCTATCGACAACGTTTTGCATTTTTGATGACAGGCAAAGCCTTGATGGTGGAGGCGGTTTCTGTAGAGGCAGTCATCAAGGGCGATACACCTGTTGAATTGCCACAAACTGTCAATGCAGTTCGCGATGTACCCAAGCGTGCCACCGTTCGGATGTTCACTGCCGGATCGGATGGCGAATCTCGCTGGTGGGATGCGGGTTTGTTTGTGCGCGAAGATTTACGCATCGGTGACCAAATCAATGGCCCTGCCATCATTGCAGAAAAGAATGCCACCACCGTGGTAGAGCCTGGTTGGCAAGCTCGCGTGACGGCGCTTGACCATCTGCTGTTAAGCCGCGTGGAAGCGCGGCAAAACAAGTACGCTGCGGGCACCACAGTCGACCCTGTTTTGCTGGAGGTTTTCAATAACTTGTTCATGAACATTGCCGAGCAAATGGGCTTGCAACTTCAGAATACGGCTTATTCAGTCAACATCAAAGAGCGCTTGGATTTTTCTTGTGCCTTGTTTAGCGCTGAAGGGCATTTGATTGCCAATGCACCGCACATGCCTGTTCATTTGGGCAGCATGGGTGAGAGCATTAAAACGGTCATTCGCGAAAACAAAGACCACATGCGCCGTGGCGATGTTTTTGTCTTAAACGATCCTTACCATGGCGGTACCCACCTGCCCGATGTGACAGTCATTACCCCTGTTTTTTTAGAGGGTGCGACGCAAGCTGAATTTTATGTGGGCTCGCGCGGCCACCATGCCGACATCGGTGGCACCACGCCAGGTTCGATGCCGCCGTTCTCAACCACCATTCAAGAAGAAGGGGTGCAAATCAACAACGTGAAGTTGGTTGCAGAAGGTTTGTTACAAGAGCAAACCATGCTGGACCTTCTGTCTAGCGGCCCATACCCCAGCCGCAACCCGCAACAGAATATGGCTGATTTGCGTGCGCAATTGGCCGCCAATGAAAAAGGCGTGCAAGAGCTTTACAAGATGGTCGATGAGTTTGGCTTGTCCGTGGTGCAGGCTTACATGCGACATGTGCAAGACAATGCCGAGGAGTCTGTACGCCGTGTCATCACGCGTTTGAAAAATGGCGAATTTACGTTGCCCTTGGACAATGGCGCACAAATCAAAGTAGCTGTTCGAGTGAATACGCAAAACCGCAGTGCAGAAATTGATTTCACTGGCACCAGTGCCCAGCAAAGCAACAATTTCAATGCACCAACAGCGGTGTGTATGGCGGCCGTTTTGTACGTGTTTAGAAGTTTGGTCAACGACGACATTCCCTTGAATGCTGGATGCTTGAAACCCTTGAAGGTGTTCATTCCTGAGGGCTGCATGCTCAACCCCCATTTTCCAGCCTCTGTGGTGGCGGGCAATGTAGAAACATCGAGTTGTATTACCAACGCTCTCTTTGGCGCATTGGGCGTGATGGCGGGCAGTCAGCCCACCATGAACAACTTTACTTTTGGCAACGCCAAATACCAGTACTACGAAACCATTTCGGGTGGCAGTGGCGCTGGCGTGATGGTGGACGATGCTGGCAATGTGACTTCAGGCTTCAATGGGACGTCTGTGGTGCAAACGCACATGACCAATTCGCGTTTGACAGATCCAGAAATTTTAGAATTTCGATTTCCGGTGCGCCTTGACAGTTATGCCATGCGTGAAGGTTCGGGTGGGCAGGGGACGTGGTCAGGTGGCATGGGCGGTGTGCGCTGCATTCGTTTCCTAGAACACATGACGGCAAGTATCTTGTCCAATGGCCGAGTCCATCCCGCCTTTGGTGTAGCAGGAGGGCAGCCAGGTGCGCGGGGCATCAATCAAGTGAGACGTGTTGACGGTAGCGTCGAAGTTTTAAAGCACATTGGTCAGGTAGAAATGGCGCCGGGCGATGTGTTTGAAATTCACACGCCTGGCGGTGGTGGGTACGGCGCCCCAGGAGCGTGATGTTGCAAGCTTCTGAGGCCGGCTGCTTAAGATTTGCCTGGCTTTGGTTTATCGGTGCTCATGGCCTTAGCGGGCTCGCTGCTAACGCCCTGATAGCCCGAGCCATTCACGGTCAGTCCTTGTGCTGAAAATTTGGCTGAGCTTTTTTCTCCCATGCCACTCACTCGGTGCATCAAATCGGGCCAATCTTTGAAGTTGCCTTTAGTGCGCTCTTTCAAAATTTTGCCAGAGAGGGATGGCCCAATGCCTTTGATACCATCCAGCTCGGCCGCGCTGGCTTTGTTGACATCGACAGCCGCAAAGCAGGATAAAGAAAACAGCAAAGCTGTGAGGGTTAAGATTTTTTTCAACATGTTGAATTCCTAAAAGTCGCACCACCACAGCGGTGATGCAAACCCGATTCAACCGCTGATTGAATTTGAGAAGTGCAGTTTGCAACCCAAGGACAGGACATGCAACTGACTGAAAGCTGGCAAGCTCAATGGCTTAGGCGTTGGTTTGATTAAAGTTCTTCCACGCGGCGAGGTGGATAGCTGTCCCAAGCCTGGCAGCCAGGGCAGTGCCAAAAGTGTTCTTTGGCTTCAAAACCACAAGCGGCACAGCGGTATCTTGCCAAAGGGCGTGAGGCTTGCTCCAGTGCTTTTTGCACTGGGCCACGTGTTTCATCGCCGCCTAAATCGGCACCCGCCAACCAGCGTGACGCAGCCAAAAGTGAGGGCTGTTTTTGCAGGTGCTCTATGTAGCGTTGACGAGTTTGTGCTTCGTTGTCGGCACTGGACTTTTCAAGGCTGACGATGGCGTCCATGACATCAATGCAGGGGCTTTGGGCGTAGTGTGCCTTGAACAAACTCAAAGTCTGTGGCACGCAATTGGCTGCTTGTGCCGCTCTGACCAAGCTGGGTGCGGCCAGCGGCGCTGCAACAGAACCCGACTCAAACAGTTGGCTTAAGGTGTCGCAGGCCTGCGCAGCTTGATTCATGTTCAGTTGAAGCTGACCCAACAACAGACGAGGGCGCGGTGCATCTGGGGCTTCTTGAATGGCTGTGAGCAGCAATTGCGCAGCAGCAGCGCTATCGCCTTGTGCGTTGAGCTCCCTGGCTTGCTCGCAGACATAGTGGGCTTTGCGAACAGAAAAGCTCACTTCGCCAGAGCCTTCCAATTGCTCTGCCACTTGGCGGGCTTGAGGCCATTCTCGCGACCGTTCATAAATGGCCAAGCGTGCTAATCTGGCTTGGCCTTCGAACGCAGTGCCTTCGAGCTTTCGCAGAGCATCTTCAGCGCGATCTAACAAACCGGCTTTGACAAAATCTTTGGCCAAAGCATTTTGCGCACGCTGTCTGTCGGCGGCACTCAGATCGCCACGCGACAGCAGATGTTCGTGAACCCGAACAGCTCGCTCGTATTCGCCGCGCCTGCGAAATAAGTTGCCCAATGCAAAGTGCAACTCGGATGTATCGGGGTCATTTTGAACGGCTTCAATGAAGGCATCGATGGCCTTGTCTTGTTGCTCGTTCAACAAAAAATTGAGGCCTTTGAAGTAAGCGCGTGGTGCTTGTCGATTGTCAATGCGCAGTTGTCGCAAATCAAGCCTAGAGGCCAGCCAGCCCAAACCAAAGGCCACTGGCAATCCCACCAAAATCCAAATGAGATCAAGTTCCATGAGTTGTTTCCGGCTGTTCAGTGCTTGAAGAAGTGGCTGAGCTTGCTTGTGCCGATTTGGCCTCTTGTCTTTGGCGCCACCAGCGGGGCACCATGCCTAAAACACCCACGATCATGCCAAGCGCAAAGGCCGTGAGGACAATGAGGACCATGGGCGATCGCCATTGGGTTCCAAAGAAAAAGTAAACCTTGGCCTCGTGCTGATTGTTCAGCGCGAAGGCAAACAAAGTAAAAAAGACAGCAGCGTTCAGTGTCCACTGAAGCAGCTTGAGAAATTGTTTCATGAATAGCCTCTGGCAGCACTGTCATTCTAAAGCGATGCCATGCGCAGAAACAAAAAAGGCCCATTCATGGGCCTATTTATTCAGAGGGAGCTTGCGAAAGCTCAGTCGGACTTGCCATGCAAGATATCTAAGGACCCTTGGTCTACAGCTTCACGCAAAGCTTTGCCAGGTTTGAAGTGGGGTACACGCTTTTCAGGAATTTGAACGCTTTCACCAGACCGTGGGTTGCGCCCCACACGGGGAGGACGTCGGTTGATGGTGAAACTTCCGAATCCGCGAATTTCAATGCGATGGCCTTTGACCAATGCTTCGCTCATGGCGTCAAGCACCGTTTTGACGGCAAATTCGGCGTCACGGTGGGTGAGTTGCTCAAAACGAGCAGCCAAGGCTTCAACAAGGTCTGAGCGGGTCATGACAAAGAAAGAGTGAGGAAGTCACGCAAAGAAAAAGCCTCTGGTTCAGCCCCAAAAGGGCCAAGCTAGAGGCTTTCATCTTCAGCAGATCATTCGGCTGAATCGTTGTTGTCCAACTTGGCGCGCAACAAAGCGCCCAAACTGGTGGTGCCTGCGTTTTCGCGTGAAGACTGCTGGCTTAATGAGGCCATGGCTTCATTTTGATCGGCAGCATCTTTGGCCTTGATAGACAACTGGATGTTGCGTGTCTTGCGATCGACGTTGACGACCACGGCTGTGACTTCGTCGCCTTCTTTCAACAAGCTGCGAGCGTCTTCCACGCGATCGCGTGAAATTTCGCTGGCGCGCAAGTAACCAATGATGTCATCGCCCAAGTCGATTTCAGCGCCGCGAGCGTCAACAGTTTTGACTTTACCAGTCACTGTTTGGCCCTTGTCATTCACGGTCACGAAAGTGGTGAATGGGTCGCCGTCGAGTTGTTTGATGCCCAAGCTGATGCGCTCGCGCTCAACGTCCACTGCCAACACGATGGCTTCAACGTCTTGACCCTTCTTGTAGTTGCGAACAGCGGCTTCGCCTGTTTCGTTCCATGACAAGTCGGACAAGTGAACCAAACCGTCGATGCCAGCGGCCAAGCCCACGAACACACCGAAGTCGGTGATGGACTTGATGGGTCCTTTGACGCGGTCGCCACGCTTTGTGTTTTGAGCGAACTCTTGCCATGGGTTGGCACGGCACTGCTTCATGCCCAAGCTGATGCGGCGCTTGTCTTCGTCGATTTCCAAAACCATGACTTCGACTTCGTCGCCCAATGACACGATCTTGGAAGGAGCCACGTTCTTGTTGGTCC
>CAJCDH010000323.1 GCA_903961095.1 uncultured Burkholderiales bacterium
CCTGAGGCTGCCTCAATGCCTGCTAAGCAGGTTTTAGATCTTTGTACTGGCGGAGAAGGTGGGATTCGAACCCACGGTGATGTTGCCACCACGCCTGATTTCGAGTCAGGTACATTCGACCACTCTGCCACTTCTCCTGCATTCAACATTGCGGCTGGTCACTGCCGCAAATTCTACCAGCGCGCTGACAACACAAACTCAAGCGCGCAATTCTGTGATGCCACCCATATAAGGCCGCAACACCTCTGGCACCGTCACAGAGCCATCGGCATTTTGATAATTCTCAAGCACCGCCACTAGCGCTCGGCCCACAGCCAAACCAGAGCCATTCAAAGTGTGCACCAGTTCATTCTTGCCTTGCGCATTTTTAAAACGCGCTTGCAAACGACGGGCTTGAAATGCTTCACAGTTAGAGCAAGAACTGATTTCACGGTAGGTGCTCTGCGCAGGCACCCACACTTCCAAGTCATACGTTTTGGTAGCACCAAAGCCCATATCGCCAGAGCACAGCAACATCACGCGGTATGGCAAGCCTAGCTTTTGCAAAATGGCTTCTGCATGTCCCGTCATTTCCTCCAGCGCTTCGTAGCTTTTTTCTGGATGAACAATTTGCACCATCTCCACTTTGTCAAACTGATGTTGACGAATTAAGCCTCGTGTATCTCGCCCTGCACTCCCCGCTTCAGAGCGGAAGCAAGGTGTGTGAGCAGTGAGCTTCATAGGCAAATCGGACTCTGCCAGAATTTCATCGCGCACCACATTGGTCAATGTAACTTCTGAAGTGGGAATCAAATACAGCGCTTGGCTTTCTGTACCTTCTTCAGATTCTTGTCCGCCTTTTTTGGCAGCAAACAAGTCGCCTTCAAATTTAGGCAATTGGCCCGTGCCGCGCAAAGTGTCTGCATTGACAATGTAAGGTGTATAGCACTCGGTGTAGCCGTGCTGCTGTGTTTGAGTGTCCAACATGAACTGCGCCAGCGCGCGGTGCATGCGTGCAATTTGGCCGCGCATGAAGGTGAAGCGTGCGCCAGACAATTTGATGCCAATGTCAAAGTCCAGACCCAGCTTCTCTCCAATGTCTACATGGTCGCGCACTTCAAAGTCGAATGTCTTGGGTCCATTGCCATCCACGCTCCACTTGCGCACTTCAACGTTGCCGTGTTCATCAGCACCCACAGGCACGCTTTCGTGAGGCAAGTTTGGCACGGCCAAAAGCATGTCTTGTATTTCAGCTTGCAAAGCATCCAAGCGCAATGCTGATGCGTCAAGTTCTGTTTTGATGCTGGCCACATCGGCCATCACCTGGTCGGTGCTTTCGCCTTTGGCTTTTAACATGCCAATTTGCTTGGACAAGCTGTTGCGTTGGCTTTGCAATTCTTCCGTGCGGGTTTGCAATGTTTTGCGCTCTGTTTCTAAAGCGCGAAACTTTTCTACACTCAAGAAAGCTTGTGGATTTTTGCGAGTTTCCAAGCGCGCTACAGCGGCGTCTAGATCTTTACGGAGCAGAAGAATATCTAACATGTTGATAAAGTTTGAGCGGCCAAAAGTTCAATGGCCATCGTTTAATTTTAGACCTTTGGGCAAGGGGAATTTGATGGTTTCTGTGACGCCATCCAATTTGCGAATGGATGTAGCGCCCAAGGCACGCAAGCGATGAATCACATCTTGTACCAAGACTTCAGGGGCTGATGCGCCAGCCGTGAGGCCGACACGGTGTTTGCCAATGAACCATTCATTTTGCAGCTCTTCTGCGCTGTCAATCATGTAGCTGTCGGCGCCCATCCGACTGCCTAATTCACGCAGTCGGTTGCTGTTGGAACTGGTGGGGCTGCCCACCACCACCAAGACATCAATTTGAGGCGCCATGAGCTTGACTGCATCTTGTCTATTTTGTGTAGCGTAGCAAATGTCTTGTTGTTTGGGTTCACGCACTTTGGGAAAGCGAAGCTTCACAGCTCTCAAAATTTCAGCGGCGTCGTCCACGCTCAAAGTGGTTTGGGTCACCACCGCCAAAAGCTCAGTTTGCTTGGGGTGCGCGTTAACCACATCGTGCACATCCTCCACCAAGTGAATGCCATTGGGCAATTGGCCCATGGTGCCTTCCACTTCAGGATGGCCCTTGTGCCCAATCATGATGAACTCATAGCCTTCTTTGTGCAGCTTGGCCACTTCCACATGCACTTTGGTAACCAAGGGACATGTTGCATCAAAAATAGTGAAGCCACGGGCTTCAGCTTCGGCTTGCACAGCTTTGCTCACGCCATGTGCGCTGAACACCAAGGTGGCGCCAGGCGGCACATCGCTAAGCTCCTCAATGAAGATGGCGCCCTTGGTTTTGAGATCATTAACCACGTAGGTGTTGTGCACAATTTCGTGGCGGACATAGATAGGTCTGCCAAATTTGGCTATGGCTGCTTCGACAATGTCGATGGCACGGTCGACGCCGGCACAGAAGCCACGAGGCTCAGCCAACAAAATTTCTTGTACGCCCATATTTGCTTTCATTTGTTTGATATGGATTTATAAAATACCAATGACATGAACTTCAAACGTGACGGGATGACCCGCCAAGGGATGATTGAAGTCAAACAAAACAGCACCATCATCGGCCACTTGCATCACAGCGCCTGCATAGGTGCCATGGCCATCGGGTGTGGGAAATTGCACCACATCGCCAGGCACGTAGTGTTCTTGTGCTGCACCCAATTGCGCCAACAATTTGCGCGCTACCCATTGCTGCATGTCGGGATTGCGATCGCCAAAAGCCACGCCTGAAGCCAATTCAAAAGTGCTACGAACGCCCTCTTCCAAGCCCATCAGGCACGACTCCATGCCGGGCGACAACTCGCCAGAGCCCAAAGACAGCGTCGCAGGCTTGTCTTCAAAGGTGTTGATGAGCGTGCCCTGTGGTCCGGCCAAGCGGTAATGCAGCGTTAAAAAAGATCCGGCTTGGACTGTGGTCATAAATCTAGATTTTGAGAATAAGGCTTCGACTGCGCATGGAGCGCCATTCAAAGCAGGCTAATGAAAGTCCAAACCACCCAATCAACAAGGGAATGGGTTCAGACTCCATCAGTCGCATGCGCCATTGTAAAAAGCTTCTAAGGCTTTCGCTTCAAAAAGCCTGAATCTGGGGCATTTATCTCATTAGAAAACCTATGAAACTTCAAGAATTACCCCCAGACAGCCGCCCCCGTGAAAAAATGCTCAGCCGCGGCCCCAGTGCTTTAAGCGATACCGAGCTGTTGGCCCTGCTGCTTAGAACAGGCGGGGCCGGCCGCAATGTACTCCAATTGGCACAAGACATGTTGCTGGCCAGTGGCGGCCTGGCCAATTTACTGCTCACCCCGCCTGCGCTTCAGCAGCACATCAAAGGTCTAGGGCCGGCCAAACAATCGGAGCTTTTGGCCGTCATGGAGTTGGCAAAGCGGGCCATGGCTCAGCAACTTTCCAATCGGGAAGTCATGCAAAGCGCTGCCAGCGTTCAGTTTTATTTGCAGCTCAATTTGGCCCATAAATCACACGAGGTTTTTGCCATGCTGTTTTTAGATGCCCAGCACAAACTCTTGTGCATGGAAACTTTGTTTCGAGGTACGCTGAGCCAAACCAGTGTGTACCCCCGAGAAGTGGTACTTCGAGCCTTACATCACCACAGTGCCGCAGTGGTGTTGGCGCACAACCATCCCAGTGGCTCGGTGCACCCAAGCCCCGCCGATTTGCACCTCACCCAAAGTTTAAAATCAGCCTTGGCCATGGTCGATGTGAGAGTTCTAGACCACGTGATCGTGGGGCCAGGTCAAGCCTTTTCGATGGCTGAGCAAGGTGTTTTATAGGTCTGTCATCCAAGTTTGAGCCGCTTGTGGCACCATTGGCTGGTGAAATTCCAATCGCTTCAAGATCTCAAACTGGTTCAAAAGCAAATTGCATTGGCGCAGGCCCAAGCAGTTGCTGAGGAAGCCGCGCGGGCAGCTGCCATTCGCAAAGCCGAAGCAGATAAAAATCTTTTTGCCCGCGCCATTGGCAAAGTGGCACCCTTGCCAGTTCACAACAAAGCGCATCTTCCTAGCAAACCACGCGAGCCCATAGCCACTCAGCTTCAAAAAGACGAGGCCAAGGTCATTCAAGACTCATTGAGCGATGAATTCGATGTGAGTACCTTGCTTGACACCGACGAGGCCCTGAGCTTTAGGCGGCCGAGTGTTGGCACCGAGGTTACGCGCAAATTGCGCAAAGGCGACTGGGCCATTCAGCGTGAAATTGATTTGCATGGCTTGCGCAGCGATGAAGCTCGCTTGGCTTTAACCACCTTCATTCGCGATGCACACAAGCACGGCATTCGGTGTGTGCGCGTGGTTCACGGCAAAGGTTTGGGTTCACCTGGCAAAACGCCTGTACTCAAGTCCAAAGTGCACAGCTGGCTGGTACAAAAGAATCAAGTGATGGCCTTTGTACAAGCCAAACCGGCTGAGGGCGGCGCCGGTGCCTTGGTGGTGTTGCTCACCCCCTCTTAAATTACTCAGATGCTTGACGCAGTGTTTGCGAGACGGGTTGTCTGAGCACTTCAGCCAGGCCCCACCAACCAGCAATCCAAGCCAACACAGCGCCAGTGAGTGCGCCAGCAACTGGCACCCACAGCGATGCGGTCCATTCAAATTCAAATACAAAGCGCGCCAAGCCCCAACCCACCAACTCAGCCACCAAGCTGGCCAAGAAACCGGCCATTAAACCAACGCCCATGAGTTCTGCTGTTTGCACTTGGCTTAGCAAACGGCCAGTGGCCCCCAAGGCGCGCATGATGGCAAATTCGCGTTTGCGTTCTTCGCGGGTAGACGTGACTGCTGCCGTGAGAACCAATAAGCCCGCCATGAGGGTGAAAGCAAACAAAAATTCCACTGCCCGAATGACCTGATCTAAAACTTTTTGCACTTGCGTGAAGGAAGCACGCA
>CAJCDH010000324.1 GCA_903961095.1 uncultured Burkholderiales bacterium
ACGCTGTGAGCAATGTGGCCACTTGGACCATGCCGCACTTCCCCACTTATTTGTGGACCTTGCCCATGTTCCATTGCAACGGTTGGTGCTTTCCTTGGACGGTGGCCATGCTGGCCGGCACGCACGTGTGCTTGCGCCGCGTCGAAGCTCAGCCCATCCTAGATGCCATGCGCGAGCACCGGGTCAATCACTACTGCGCGGCTCCCATTGTTCACAGTTTGATTTACAACGCCCCAGAAAACATGCGCGCTGGCATCGATCAGCAAGTCAGGGGAATGGTGGCAGGCGCCGCGCCACCTGCAGCCATGATTGAAGGCATGGCCAAAATTGGTTTTGACATCACGCATGTTTATGGATTGACAGAAGTTTATGGGCCTGCCAGCGTGTCGGTCAAACGCGAGTCTTGGGCCCACGAAAGCTTGTCTGAACAAACCCGCTTGAACGGCAGACAAGGTGTGCGGTATGTGCTTCAAGAAGGCATGATAGTGATGGATCCAGAAACCATGGCTGAATGCCCTGCCGATGGCGTCACCATGGGCGAGATCATGTTCAAGGGCAACATTGTGATGAAGGGCTATTTGAAAAACCCAAGAGCCACCCAAGAAGCGTTTTCGGGTGGTTGGTTTCACACTGGCGACTTGGCAGTGATGGAACCCGACCGCTACGTCAAAATCAAAGATCGCAGCAAAGATATCATCATCTCGGGTGGTGAAAACATCAGCTCTCTTGAGGTAGAAGACGCAATCTATCGCCACCCTGCTGTGATGGCATGCGCTGTGGTTGCCAAGCCTGACCCCAAATGGGGCGAGACACCCCTGGCATTTGTGGAAGTCAAATCGGGTGCAAATGTCTCGCAAACAGAATTGATAGCGCATTGCAAAAATTTGTTAGCCAGCTACAAAGTACCCAAAGAAATTCGCTTTGAGGAAATTCCAAAAACCTCTACTGGCAAAATACAAAAATTCCAATTGCGCGAACGCGCCAAAATTTCTTCCTGAATTTGAAAGCAAACCGATATGACACAGCCAGATGCTCCCTTGGTTCTTCGGCACGACGACGATCGTGGCGTGTGCACCCTGACCCTGAATCGGCCGGCCGCGTTCAACGCATTGAGCGAAGAGATGCTGACCGCCTTGCAAAGTGAGCTCGACAATTTATCCAAAAACCAAAAGCTCAGAGTTCTTGTCATTGCAGCTGCAGGCAAGGCCTTTTGTGCGGGGCATGATCTGCGGCAAATGCGTGCTGAGCCCTCAATGGATTACTACCAAAAGCTTTTTTCGCAATGCGGCCACATGATGCTAAGCATTCAAAGATTGCAAGTTCCCGTCATTGCCAAGGTCCAAGGTATTGCAACAGCTGCTGGCTGCCAACTGGTTGCGCAGTGCGATTTGGCTGTGGCTTCTTCGGAGGCCAAGTTTGCGGTCAGCGGCGTCAATTTGGGTTTGTTTTGCGCCACACCCAGCGTAGCTTTGTCGCGCAATTTATCTCGCAAAGCCGCTTTTGAAATGCTGGTCACTGGCGATTTTTTAAGCGCCCAAGATGCTTTGAAACAAGGTCTAATCAATCAAGTTGCAGAGCCCAATGAGCTCGACGCCTGCCTTGAGAACTTGCTTGCCAAAATTCTTTCAAAGCCGCAAGTTGCTTTGGCCATG
>CAJCDH010000325.1 GCA_903961095.1 uncultured Burkholderiales bacterium
GCGTAAATGAGCTTGAGTTTCATTAGACGGCCACCGGCGCCTTGATGGCCGCGTGGCACTGATAGTCCAAGACCTCAAAGTCTTCGTATTCGTATTCGAAAATGGAGGCTGGTTTGCGCTTGATGTTCAAGGTGGGATATGCGAAGGGTGAGCGACTGAGTTGCAGTGCCACATGCTCTTTGTGGTTGCTGTAAATGTGGCAGTCACCGCCTGTCCAAATAAAGTCACCCACCTCCAAATCGCATTGTTGCGCCATCATGTGAGTGAGCAAGGCATAGCTTGCAATGTTGAAGGGTACGCCCAAGAAAATATCGGCACTGCGTTGGTACAGTTGGCAACTGAGCTTGCCTTTGCCACCCTCGACTTGGGGGGGCGCTACATAAAATTGAAAAAATGCATGGCAGGGCATGAGCGCCATTTTGGAAAGCTCTGCCACGTTCCATGCACTGACAATGATTCGGCGCGAATCTGGATTGGTTTTGAGGGTGCGAATGACGTCTTGAATTTGATCGATGTGACCGCCATCGGGGGTGGGCCAACTGCGCCATTGCACGCCATACACAGGGCCTAAATCGCCATCTTCACGTGCCCATTCATCCCAAATGGTGACGCCGCGTTCACGCAACCAGTTGTTGTTGCTTGAGCCTGTGAGGAACCACAGGAGTTCTTGAATGATGGAGCGCAGGTGTACTTTTTTGGTGGTGATCAGTGGAAAGCCTTCGTTCAAATCGAAACGCATTTGATGGCCAAACACACTGGTGGTGCCAGTGCCAGTGCGGTCAGCTTTGAAGACGCCATGGTCGTTCACGTGGCACATGAAATCTTCGTATTGCGAGCGAATAGGGCGTGTGGTCATGGGTTGATCAAAATGGGTTGTTCGATGGCTTGGCATGCAATCAGGGCTGAGGCCTAAATTTTAATCACTCTGCCAGGGTTCATGATGTTGTTGGGATCCAAAGCCTGTTTGATGGCCTTCATCATGGCCAATGCCGTGGGGTCTTTGTGCTCTGTGAGTTTGTCGACTTTAAGGCTGCCGATGCCATGTTCGGCGCTGATCGAGCCCTTGAATGCCTGAACTTGGTCAAACACCCAAGTGTTCACTTCTGCTTCGTGATCACGCAAAAAGGCCGGCCCATCTGCCCCTTGCGGCGCTTGCACGTTGTAATGCAGGTTGCCGTCGCCCAAATGTCCAAAATTGACCAAGCGAATGCCCGGTATTTTGGATTGAAGCAAAGCGTCGGTTTCGGCCACAAATTGTGGAATGAGCGACACGGGCACGCTGATGTCGTGCTTGATGTTCAAGCCCTCATCGACTTGCGCCAAAGGAATGGTTTCCCGAATTTGCCATAGACTTTTGGCCTGCGCCAAACTTTCGGCAATCACCGCATCAGTCACCCAGCCATTTTCCATGGCGGTTTCCATCAGAGCTTCAAAACCTTGGCGGGCATGTGCTTCCGACTCATGGTCCGAGTTTTCAAGCAGAACACACCAAGGGGTTTCTTTGAACAAGGGAACCCTCAGGTGTGGGTGGTGTTTGTCAACCAAACTCAGCGCAAATTGCCCCATGACTTCAAAGCCAGTGAGGCCGGCGCTCAGTCGCTCATGCGCCAAACCCAGTAAAGACACGGCGGCCTCCATGCTGGGTACGGCGGCCCACGCTGTCAGTTGGGCTGAGGGCTGTGGATAAATTTTCATGCAAGCTGCTGTGATGACGCCCAAAGTGCCCTCACTGCCAATCATCAGATTGCGCAAATCGTAGCCTGTGTTGTCTTTGCGCAAACCCGACAAGCCATGCCAAATTTCGCCTTGGGCAGTCACCACCTCCAAGCCTAAGCACAGCTCGCGCGTGTTGCCAAAGCGAACCACTTGTGTGCCACCTGCGTTGGTGCCTAAATTGCCGCCCAGGGTGCAGCTGCCTTCGGCGGCCAAACTCAGAGGGAATAGGTAACCCGCCTTTTCAACATGCTCCTGAACACTTTGCAAAATACAGCCAGCCTCAGCCACCACCGTGAGGTTGGCTGGGTCAAGTGCGCGAATGCTGTTCATTCGTTGCAAGCTCAGAACCACTTGTTGTCCAGACTGATCGGGTACCGAGCCCACGACCAAGCCGGTGTTGCCGCCTTGAGGCACGATGCTGGTCAGTGCATTGGCACAGGCTTTCACCACAGCCGCCACCTCTTGCACATTGGCGGGTCGCACAACAGCTAAGGCCCTGCCGTGAGAGCGTTTTCGCCAATCTTGTTCCCAAGCACTTAGATCGGTTTGGGGGTCGTCGTGCGTCAACACGTTGGCGTCTCCGCAAATGCGGCACAAGTTGTCTAGCAAGGCACTCATTTTTGAAATTTCAGGGTGAGGGTTTAGGTTCTTCAATCATTTCTGGCTTGATATTCTCTCGCGCCATTTGAAAGCGCCAACGCACGTGCAATGCGCAAGCCGCAAACAAAATAACGCACAAAATAGTTTCTGTCAGAGCCAGGCCAGCAGACCATCCTTTGTCGCCCCAGGCTCGAACCACACCCTCGATGAAATAAAGCCAAACCATGAGACTCACCCAGCGGTAGGTGTACATGCGGTTTTTGAGCAAACCGGCCAGTGGCCAGCACAAGGGCAAGACCTTGAGTGCCCACCAAGAGCCACCTTCTCGCAAGGGTGCAAGCCACAATTCCCAAAGTAAACCGACCAAAATAAGAGCTAAAAGACTAGCAACAGCGACCCATCGGGTGATTTCGATGGTCTTTGGCGTCAGAAATGGGGTTTGAGGTGTGGAGTCGTTCATGGCGATGGCATCATACCGGTCATGAAGCCGATTGAATCTATCCAAGCCACTTTGAACGAATTTTTGCATTTCCCTTGGCGTCAAATGCTGCGCACCCTGTGGCATCGTTTCCGAGAAGTTCGTTTAGGCATGACAGCCAGTTCCCTGACTTTCACCACTGTTTTGGCCTTGGTGCCCCTTTTTACGCTAGGTCTGGCCATTTTTACGGCGTTTCCCATCTTTGCTCAGGTGCAAGAGCAATTGCAGCGCTGGCTTATTGAAAGCCTGGTTCCCGAAAGTATTTCCCGTCAGGTTTTGGGGTCTTTGACCCAGTTTTCGCGCAAGGCCAGCCGCCTTGGCTTGGTGGGTTTGATTGCTGTGGTGGCCACCTCTTTGGCCTTGTTGGTAACGATTGACCGTACTTTGGGTCAAATTTGGCGCGTTAGTCGGCAACGCCCTTGGGGCCAGCGCGTTCTCATTTACTGGGCTGGAATTACCTTGGGACCCCTGCTTTTAGGTGGAAGTTTGGCGATCTCCTCCTATTTGTTCACCGGCTATCTTTCAGGTTTAGGTGACTGGTTACCTGTTTCTGTTCGAAATTTATTGGACTTGGTTGAATTCTGTTTGCTGGTGGCCTGCGTCACAGGCTTGTACTACTACTTGCCCAACACCCGCGTGGATTGGCGTCACGCATTGACAGGGGGCGTGGTGGTAGCGGTTGGCTTGGAGTTGGCCAAGAAAGTATTGGCTTTGTATTTGGCGCAAATGCCCACTTACTCGGCCATTTATGGTGCATTTTCTGCGGTGCCAATTTTATTGGTCTGGATTTATGTGGCGTGGGTGGTGGTCTTGTTGGGTGCAGTGGTCACAGCCAGCTTGCCTGAAATTGGTCGACAGTCCAAACGTCAAGCAGATGGCCCTGGCTGGTCATTTAGATTGTCCTTGGAAGTATTGCGAAGCTTGTCGCTAGCACGTTCAAGCTCGCCGCAAGGTCTTCGCATGTCGCAGTTGGCCGATGAACTCCACATTGAGCAGCGTCATGCACAACTCGTTTTGGAAACCTTGCAAGAGCTTAAGTGGGTGGGAAGATTGGAGCAGTCCAACACCAAGCTCGACAGTGCTTGGGTGTTGTTGGTAGACATGGCCAACACAAACCTAGAGCCGTTGGTGCAAAAGCTTTGTTTGCATCCCTCGCATGCGACCGATTTGCTTTGGCAAAAAACCCAATTGACCAGCTTGAAGCTGGCCGATGTGATCAAAACTTGATCTTGCCTGTCCACATGTCTTTGTACATCACCCAGTCGCCCATGAAACTGTATAGAGGGCGTTTAAAGCTGGCAGGTTTATTTTTTTCAAATCCAAAATGGCCAATCCAAGCGCAACCGTAACCACACAAAAGCCCATATAAAAAATACTGCGGTTTGCCAGTGATTAAAAGCATCGCCAAGCAAATCAGGGAAAGTGTTGAACCTAAAAAGTGCAGACGCCGACAGGTGGCATTGCTGTGCTCATTCAAATAAAAAGGATAGAAGGCTGCAAAGCTGTTGAAGGCCGTTGCATCAGGTGCTGTTGTCAATTCTTCAGAAGAGTTCATGGTGTGCTGTGTCAGTTGAATGGACTTGAATAATCAGTTGGCGTAGAAGGGCGCTTTTAAAAAACCTCTGAAGCGCGCTCTGCCTCCACGCGTGGGCAATTCGCTCAGATCATAATTGGGAAACCGGTGCAAGAAACGACCCAAGGCAATTCTGCCTTCTAGGCGAGCCAGGCTGAGTCCTGCACACTGGTGAACGCCAAAACCAAACGACAAGTGCTTGTTTTGACCGCGTCTTAAATCAAGCTTTTCAGGTTCATGGAATTGAACGGGATCGCGATTGGCAGCGCCAATGCACAAAGTGACCAATGCACCTTCGGGCAAAGTATCGCCGCCTATCTGGACTGCTTTGACGGCACGTCGGTTGCTGAGTTGGTTAGATGCTTCAAATCGCAAAAATTCATCGATTGCCAAATTCAGAATGTGTGTTGCCTGTTCTGTGGATGCACTCCCTTGAGCACCCGCTAAGTCGGCCTTGAGTTGAGCATGCTGTGCTGGATGCTCAATGAGACTGATCAAGGCATTGCCAATTAAGTTGGTGGTGGTTTCGTGGCCAGCATTCAAAAGGAATACGCAGTTTTGAAGGAGTTCAACTTCGCTCAAGCTTTCGGTTGCTGGTGCATTTGGAGGACTGTCTTTGTCGCCAAGAATCAAGCGCGTTAAAACATCTTGATCGGGATTGCCAGGGTGTTTGCGGCGATCGGCTACCAAGTCGCGTAAATAGCTCAAAAACTCTTGTACGCTGCGGTGCCCAAGCTCTTCTTGAGAGGGTGTCAGACGAGGTTCTAAGGCTCCTAAAATGGCCAATGACCAGCCTCTCAGAGGGCCTCGGTCGGCATGCGGAACATTGAGTAAATTGCCAATCACTTCAACTGGAATGGCCGAAGCAAAATCTTCAATCAAATCGCCTTTTTGTTGGTCTTCTAGTTGGTCCAAAAGTCCGTCTACCAGTTGAATTAAGCCCATTTCCATGGCGTCGATAGCCCGACGGGTGAGTGCGCCCATGATGAGCTTGCGCACACGCGTGTGCCTAGGCGCATCGTTGAACACCAGACTGTTGGTGTGGTGTTCGTAAAGGGGTGCATCTTGTCCTGGCAATGCGAAAGGTGCTTGGTTAAAGGGGGCGTGGTTGTATTTGGGTGCAAACTCAACACGCTTGTCGGAGCTAAAGCTTGCGGCATCTCGGTAAACCGCAACCAGATCTTCATGACGGGTTAAAAAATACGAGCCATCAGGCATGCATTTGATGGGCTCGTGCTGGCGCAATGCGGCATAGACCGGATAGGGATTGGCTAAAAAATCTGCTGGCAAATTGCGCAGATCAAATTGGCTGCAAATTTCTTGAACACGCTGCGTTGAGAGCGCGGGCGTGATGAGTGAGGGCTTGAAGGTGAAAGACGGCATCACTTTTTACAAAATGCAATCATGGCGCTCAAAGTTTCTTCTGGGGCTTCAACCATGAGTTGATGCCCAGCGTTGACCATTGCCACATGGCCATCGTGGGCCAATTTGATCAAGCCCTGTGCCGCTTTAGGCTGGGTCATTTGATCTTTTTTGCCCAAAAGGAAGAGGATTGGGCAAGTCACTTTGCCCATCGAAACTTCGCCTTGGTCATAACTGTCGCAGGCTTTGAAGCCAATGTTGAAAATATTTTCATGAGGATTGCTGGCCAAGACTCTGCGCATCAGCGCTTTGCTACCGCCTAGCAGCCATGTGCCTGGGCCAAGAGCACTGGGTGGTGGCGCCAATGTAGAGTGAGAAAAGACATTCACCATCTGAATGGCTTTTTGGGGACTGTTCAGCGAGCTTTCAAGCAAGGCAGGCGAGACCCGCATGGGGTAGGCGGTGCCTACCATCATCAATTGAGAAACACGAGTGGGATTTTCGGCGGTGGCATGCAGGGCAATGAGCGAGCCAAAACTATGGCCAATCAAGACGGCTTTATCAACACCTGATGCATCCAGCAAAGCAATGACACTTTGTGCGGCCTCTTGAACAGATGTGGGTGCTTTGCCGCCGCTTCTGCCATGACCTGGGAGGTCAAGGGCCAACACGTTCCAGCCATGGTTTGCGAAATAACGAGTTTGCAAAATCCAAACACTGTGATCATTTAAGACGCCATGAATGAAGACGGCAGTGGGCTTGGCTGGATCAAAAGCTTTACCGCCTGTGTAAGCATAAAGTGGCGCGTCGTGTACGGTGTAAATCATGCAGCACCTCCAGTTTGAACCGCGGCTTTCTCTGCCGCCTTCAGCGCTCTTTTGAGGTCATCTATTAAGTCATCTGGGTCTTCAAGACCAATGGACAAGCGCACAGTTCCGGGGCCAATGCCAGAGGCCTTGAGGGTTTCATCGTCAACCCTGAAGTGCGTGGTGCTAGCAGGGTGAATGACCAAAGAGCGGCAGTCACCCACATTGGCCAAGTGGCTGAAAACTTGCAAGGCTTCTATGAAGGCCTTGCCTTGCTCGCGCGTACCTTGAATGTCAAAACTGAACACGGAGCCGGCACCACGCGGTAACAGTTTTTGCGCCAATGTGTGGCTAGGATGTGTCTCTAACATCGGGTGGCCTACACGGCTCACCATGGGGTGTGTGGCCAAGAAGTTGACGACCTTTTCGGTGTTGCTCACATGGCGTGCCATTCGCAGTGGCAAGGTTTCGATGCCTTGCAAAATGAGCCACGCGGTGTGCGGACTCATGCATGCGCCAAAGTCACGCAGACCTTCGCGTCTGGCACGAAGGAGAAACGCGCCGACGGTGCTCTCTTCGGTAAAGACCATGTTGTGAAAGCCTTCGTAGGCTTGAGTGAGCTCGGTAAATTTGCCTTCGGTGTGCGGCCCCGACCAATCAAAGCTGCCACCATCGACCACCAAGCCGCCAATCACGGTGCCATGCCCCGATAAAAATTTGGTGGCTGAGTGCACGATCAAATCTGCGCCGTGTTCAAAGGGCTTCATGAGCCACGGCGAAGTCAGGGTGGCATCGACCAAAAGGGGAACGCCTGCAGCATGTGCAATTTGACTCACTGCAGGTAAATCAAGCACATCCATGCCAGGGTTGCCCACTGTCTCGCCAAAAAATAACTTGGTGTTGGGTTGAACAGCTGAACGCCATGCGTCCAAATCGCCCGGTTTCACAAAGGTGGTTTCAATGCCAAATCGACTCAGTGTGTAGTGCAGCAAATTGTGCGAGCCGCCATACAAGGCTGAGGACGCAACGATGTGCGAGCCAGCGCCCATCAGAGTTGTAATGGCAAGGTGCAATGCGGCTTGCCCGCTGGCCGTTGCAATGGCACCAATGCCGCCTTCTAAGGCCGCAATGCGTTGTTCCAATACGGCATTGGTGGGATTGCTGATGCGGCTATAGACATGGCCTGCGCGCTCCAGATTGAAAAGCGAGGCGGCTTGGTCGCTCGATTCAAAGACGAAAGAGGTGCTGAGGTGAATCGGGACAGCCCGAGCGCCTGTGGTGGGATCAGGCGCAGCGCCTGCGTGCAAGGCAAGGGTGTCAAAACCAGGATCTGAGTAGCCAGGCATAGGTTCTCCGAAGAAAAGTCTGAAAGTTTCGGGCAAGTGCTTAAGGGTAAGCTTTTACTATTCTTTGCCAACATTGTGGGCTATATTAAGTGCTCACTAGGAGAACCCCATGAAAGTCAGTGACATCCTTCGCGTCAAGGGTCATAGTCTGATCACCGTTACGCCAGACGAAAGTTTGGCCACTGCCGTTCAAATCATGTCTGAAAAAGACATTGGTTCCTTGGTGGTCATGGAACATGGCGACCTGGTGGGCATGCTCACTTTTCGCGAAGTGATGCAAACATTGGCCCAAAACGCTGGGTCCATTGGCAATATCTCTGTTCGGAAATCCATGGACGATGCGCCTATTACCTGCACCAGCGAAACTGAAATGGACGAGGTCAGGCGCATGATGTTGAACAACCATGCCCGCTACATGCCGGTCATGGACAATCGCATGCTCATGGGGGTCATCAGCTTCTACGATGTGGCCAAAGCGGTGGTCGACAGCCAGAATTTTGAAAACAAAATGCTCAAAGCCTATATTCGCGATTGGCCAGATGGCGAAGAGAAAGATCCGAAAGAAGCGCCCACCCTCTGAGATAATGGGGGACTATGAGCGGCAATACCTTCGGCACCCTATTTTCTGTCACCAATTTTGGTGAATCCCACGGCCCGGCCATTGGCTGCGTGATCGACGGTTGCCCGCCCGGCATGCCCTTGTCTGAGGCCGACATCCAGCCCGACCTCGATCGCCGTCGGCCGGGTACCTCCAAATTTGTGACACAACGCAACGAACCCGACACAGTGCAAATTTTGTCTGGCGTTTATCAGGGGCTTACAACCGGTACGCCCATTGCCTTGTTCATTCAAAACACCGACCAGCGCAGCAAAGACTACGGCGACATTGTGCAAACCTTTCGTCCAGGTCATGCCGACTTTACATACTTGCGCAAGTATGGCTTGCGCGATCCACGAGGCGGAGGGCGTTCCTCTGCCCGTTTAACAGCCCCCATGGTGGCTGCTGGTGCGGTTGCAAAGAAATGGTTGGCCACTCAACTTGGTACCACCTTCAAAGGCTGCATGACCCAAATTGGCGAAGTACCCATTGGCTTTGAGAGCTGGGAGCATGTTCACCAAAATCCATTTTTTGCGCCAGTGTCCGACGTCACCGCGCTTGAAGATTACATGAACGCTTTGCGCAAGTCGGGCGATTCATGCGGTGCCCGTTTGCGAGTGGTGGCTCAAGGCATGCCTGTTGGTTTAGGGCAACCCTTGTTCGACAAGCTTGATGCTGATATTGCCTATGCCATGATGGGCATCAACGCTGTCAAGGGCGTTGAAATTGGGGCTGGTTTTGCTTGCGTCACGCAAAGGGGCAGTGAGCATGGCGACCCCATCACGCCATCCGGCTTTTTGGGCAACAACGCGGGTGGTGTTTTGGGCGGCATCAGCACGGGTCAAGATCTCGAAGTCGCTATTGCCGTCAAGCCCACCAGCTCAATCCTCATTCCGCGCCCTTCCATGGATACGCAAGGCAATTCCGTTGAGGTGCTCACCAAAGGTCGTCATGATCCCTGTGTCGGCATTCGTGCGACGCCCATTGCCGAAGCCATGTTGGCTTTGGTGGTCATCGACCATGTGTTGCAACACAGAGCCCAGTGTGGCGACGTTGTTCAGCCTGCCAAGACCTAAGGGGCTTAGATGCCCAATGCTGCAGCGGCCAACCGCCGTCAATTGATTCCCTTTGCTGCTGTATCCGCCAGCTACTTTGCGCACATTGGATTCTTTAATCCGTATTTTCCACTTTGGTTGAAAGAGCTTGGATTTGGCTTAGTTGCTATCAGCATTTTGACCTCGGTGCAGGCTGCTACGCGCTTGTTTGCTCCCTACGGATGGGGTTGGCTCAGTGACCACACAGGAGAGCGCGTGAAGTTGCTGCGTTATGGTGCCAGCATGGCACTTGTTTGTGCATGCCTTTTGTTCATCGACCTTCGCCCCATTGGTTTGGGGCTTGTGCTCCTTGCGATGTTCACGCTGACCAGTTCGATGATGCCCATGAGTGAAGCCGCCATGGCACATTTGGTGAGTCAAGGCGGGGCCTTCAATGCCAAGCGATATGGCCGCGTTCGCTTGTTTGGGTCGCTTGGTTTCTTGGTGACGGTTTTCATGGCCGGTGCTTGGTTTGAGCATTTCGGCATGCAACATTTTCCTGCTTGGACTGTGTTGAGTTTGGCCGCAGTCACAGTCAGTGTGTGGCTTCTACCTGATTTGAAGGAGGCTGTGACTCACCATGAAGAGAATGCGGCGGTATGGCCCGTCCTCACTCAAGAACCCGTGAAATGGTTTTTTATCACCGCATTTTTCCATGTGCTTTCGCACATCGGAGTCTATGTATTTTTCTCTCTCTATCTTGACTCATTGGGTTACAGCAAAGTTTGGATTGGCATGTTGTGGGCCGTCTCCGTCATTGTCGAAATTGTTTGGTTCTTTACCCAAGCCAAGTGGATGCCACGTTTGCCACTAACCGCTTGGCTGGTCGTTTGTTCGGGTGCAATGGTATTGCGCATGGGCTTGACTGCTCAGTGGGCCGATGTGCTCTGGGTATTGCTCATTGCACAGGCGCTTCATGCCCTGACTTTTGCTGCCAATCACACCGTTTGCATCGCTTTGTTGTCACATCATTTTCCGGGACGCCTGCGTGGCCGTGGTCAGGCACTCTACACCGTGATTGCTTATGGATTTCCGGGTGTGTTGGGCGGCTTGGCTGGCGGCTTACTGAGTGATCGATTTGGATTGCAGAGTGTTTATTGGATTTCCATGATGACAGCCTTGATGGCCACAGCCGCAGCCTATCGGGTATGGCGCATTCAGCACCCAGCAGGCTTGACTCAGCAAGCACATTGATTTCGTCATTTTTCGATCCATTTCTAGTTTGTCATGACCACGCTTCAAACATCGATTCAGATTGCGCCTGAGGTTTTGAATGCTTTGCCATCCCAAGATGCAACATGGCTTCTGAAGGGACAGAGATTGCAGCTGCCTGGCCCCATGGTTTGGCATGAATGGGGCCGTGAAGCCTTAGCCCAAGGGGCTTCTTCGCTGGTGTTGCTTCATGGTGGCAGTGGCAGTTGGACGCATTGGATTCGCAATGTAGCGCCCCTTGTGGCAAACGGCTTTCATGTTCTTGCTGTCGACTTGCCTGGTTTTGGTGATTCTGCTTTGCCTGAGCAAGGTGGCGATGTGGATGCTTTGATTGCCCCCCTGCATGACGCGTGGCAACTGATACACGCCTCACAAAGAGTGAGCTTCATTGGTTTTTCATTTGGGGGGATGGCAGCCGCACTGTGGTTGGCCGCTTACCCGCAAGATGCGCAAAGCTTGATTTTGGTGGGCTCACCAGGCTTAGGCCTTTCTTCTCCCCAAAGAGTTTCCTTGAAGGGTTGGCGGCACTTGGCAACGGCAGAGTTACAAGACAATGCCCATCGGCATAATTTGTTGGCATTGATGTTGCACGATGAAAATAAACTTGATGCATTGGCCATGACAGTGCACCGCTTGAATGTGATTCGCGATCGAATGCCGCGTAGGCGTTTATCGAGTACGCCCATCGTGGCAAATACCTTGCCTCTCATTGAATGCCCTGTGCATGTCATTTATGGTGAGTGGGACGCCCTTTACCAGGGGCGTATGGCTGAAGTGGAAAACCTCTTCAAAACAATGACTCCCCAGTTGGCCTCTTGGCAGCTTGTTGCTGGCGCTGGGCATTGGGTGCAGTATGAAGCTGCAGAGGCTTTTCTGCTTGCTTTGAAAAAGACCCTCTAAGTGGCTTGAATCAGGTCTTGGATTGAGCTGCAGACACTGCGGCCCTCAAGCCCAACAGATAACTGTCAACACCAAAGCCTGCAATTTGCCCTTTTGCAATTTCTGCAATCACCGATTGGTGCCTGAATGTTTCACGGGCATGGATGTTGGACATGTGCACTTCAATAATGGGGCATTTGAGAATGGCCAGTGCATCGCGAATGCCATAGCTGTAGTGCGTCCACGCACCTGCATTGATCATGACTGCAGAAACGCCATCGGTGTGTGCTTGGTGAATTTTTTCAGCCATTGCGCCTTCAAAATTGGTTTGAAAGCATTCCACGTCTGCGCCTAATTCTAGGCCGAGCTGTTTCACTTGTGCGTCTATTTCGGCCAAAGTGATGGTGCCGTATTGGGCTGGATCGCGCTTGCCAAACATGTTCAAGTTGATGCCATTCAAACACAAAATCTTCATGATCTTCCTCTGAGGTGGGGCTGACAAAGATCCCTTGTGAAAACATGGAATCTGAGCCCTGAAGCCCGATTTTCCAATATTTGAGGCAATATCGCGCTTTTATTCCAAAAACTTTTGCCATGGTCGCTACTTTAAAAATCGATTTCGTTTCTGATATTGCCTGTCCTTGGTGTGCGGTGGGCTTGGGTGCGCTAGAGCAAGCCTTGGCTAAACTAAAGAATGAAGTGGCGGCGGACCTGCATTTCCAACCCTTTGAATTGAACCCCAACATGGGGCCAGGTGGGCAGGATCTTGGTGAGCATCTCACCGCAAAATATGGTTCAACGCCTGAGCAACAGGCGCAAATTCGAGCCAATATTTCAGCGCGAGGAGAGGAGGTTGGCTTCAAGTTCAATCCTGAAGGGCGCGGGCGGGTTTACAACACTCTCAATGCACACCGATTGTTGCATTGGGCAGGGCTAAAAGGGCCTACAGGCAGTCAGCACGCCTTGAAGAAAGCCTTGCTTGAGGCTTATCAGGGTAGAGCTGAACGTGTCGAATCAGATGAGGTCTTGTTGGCCGTTGTGGGCTCAATTGGGTTGGATGTGGCTGAGGCGAAAGTCATTTTGGCCTCTGACACCTATGCACAAGAAGTGCGAGAGATAGAGCAGTTTTATCAACAAGC
>CAJCDH010000326.1 GCA_903961095.1 uncultured Burkholderiales bacterium
ACACCTGCACTGATAGCAGTTCCAGCTTCGGTCGTTGTTGGTTTAACAATGGCTTCGAGCGCTCCTTTAGCCGCATAGAAGGCAATCAATAAACTGACACTTAAAAAGCTGTAAAGCAATGCTCTATTTAATACAAATGAAAAATTGAATATTCGCTTTTTGAGTATGGCAAATCCAAGAAGAAGAGTGCCAACTGGCAACAGAAAAAGAAGATAGTTACGAAATTCACGAACAACATGCAAAGCAGCTGAGTCATATCCGAAAAATGAACCAACAAGGCCCAAAATACCACCTGTTATTGGCACTAGCGGAAAGGCGCCGAGACTTATCACTATCCAAAAAACACGATCTCGTAAATTAGGATCACTTTGAAGTTTTGCTTGTCGCCATACATAAATTGAAAGGCTCAATAGTAAAACCTCTAATGATATTTGAAGTGCTCCAAACAGCCCACTGAATTGATATAGATTTTCAACATGGGCAGTTATTAAATTTAATTCGGTGAAAATGAAAAAAATATTTTTAAATGCTTGGAATAACCAGAGTATTACAAAGAAATAAACAAGATTATTTAGCTTACGTTGTGTTATTTGACGAGCTAGTGAGATCCAAAAAACTCCAAAAATTAAGGTAATTAAAAGACTCAAAATTCTTTCAACTACTGTAGCAATACCTAACAAAAATTCCCAGCCCAAGCCTAAAGTTAAATTCAAAGAAAAGATAAGTAAAAGCAAAGCCAGCCATCGACTTGCATAAGATTGGCCTCTACTTAAACCGATCAGCAATCCGATAACAAGTAGCACTGAAATAGTAAATAATCCACTAACTTTATATGCGTAATCAACTTCTTGGTTGATCTTTTTTTCTAGAGTCACAGTGGTTTCGACAAAAGACCCATCAGGTCTCTTAATTGAAAATGGAAATTCAAAACCGACAGGCAAACCACTATGCCAGTTTCTGTAATTAAAGTTAACAACACTGTCACCGGGTTTGATGCCCGTTCGCCCAATGGGTGTATCCGGTTTTACTTCAAGCACTAATAGTTCAGGTTTTGACCCCATCGCAATTACCTTGAAATCCCATCCCTCACCCCAGTCGCCGTCTAATGGATCAAATCCAATCGGTCGGAATAAAGTTGCGATGATGACCAGAGTTGAAATCGCAACCGCCAACATCAGAAGGATGTAGCGATACGTTTTCTTGTAGGTCTCGATCATGCTGAACAATCTAATTTGAAATTGAAATTGAAATCTAACTATAGGTTACTCTGAGTTAGCCCCCTGAATGACAGTCCCACCGGTATTCCTTAACCTTACAACTAGTAATACGGCTATAGATATCTGTTTCTTTGACCACCTACTCGTTAGTCGCCTTGGGTTAACTTGATTTCATCTTCGCTCCTTAGATTGAACGATGCAGAAAAACCCTCATTTAATTAAGTACTATTTTGTCTTAAACTGGTTCATGTAAGACAGGCACTGCCCTCTTGTCGTACACACCCCAACTTCAAAGGAGTTTTCATGCAACGTCGCACCCTTTACCTCAGCCTACTGGCTGGCTTATTCGCTTTTTCCGGCTTGGCCTCGGCCCAAACCAAATGGGACTTGCCCGCCGCATACCCTGCCACCAACTTCCACACCGTCAACATGACCCAGTTTGCTGCCGATGTCGACAAGGCCACCGCAGGCAAGCTCAAAATCACGGTGCACGCCAACGCTTCTTTGTTCAAAGCCCCTGAAATTAAGCGCGCTGTACAAGGCGGCCAAGCCCAATTGGGCGAGATTTTGTTGGTGAACTTCCAAAACGAATGGCAGCCCTTTGGCGTTGACGGCCTGCCCTTTTTGGCCGACAGCTACGACGAGTCCATGAAGCTCTACAAAGCGCAAAAGCCGCTGTTAGAGAAGAAACTGGCCGAACAAGGCATGCTGCTTTTGTACTCGGTGGCTTGGCCACCCCAGGGCATCTACAGCAAAAAGCCTCTCAACAGCGTAGCCGACTTGAAAGGTATCAAGTGGCGTGCATACAGCCCCACCACTGCGCGCATTGCTGAGCTGGTAGGCGCCCAGCCCGTGACCGTGCAAGCTGCCGAATTTTCGCAGGCACTGGCCACAGGTGTGGTCGAGTCCACCATGACGTCGGGTGCAACGGGTGTGGACAGCAAGCTGTTTGAACACCTCAAGTTTTATTATGACGTGCAGGCATGGCTTCCTAAAAATGCTGTGATTGCCAATAAAAGAGCCTTTGATGGGCTGGACAAGTCCACCCAAGACGCTGTCTTGAAAGCTGCAGCTGAGGCCGAAACACGTGGCTGGACCGAATCGCGCAAGGTCAACACCAGCACACTGGAAACCCTCAAGGCCAATGGCATGACGGTGGCACCACCTTCAGCGCAACTCAAAGCAGACATGAAAAAAGTGGGCGACGCCATCATGAAAGAGTGGCTTGAAAAGTCCGGCGCTGAAGGCAAGTCCATCGTCGACGCTTTCAATCGTTGAGCTGATGAGAAGACTGCTGAACGCCATTTATGCCAGCACCGCCGCTTTGGCGGCGTTGTGCATGTGCGGCCTTCTTTTCATGGTGTTGCTGTCCATCTTGAGTCGACAGTTTCATGTGCATGTGCCCGGCACCGATGCCTATGCAGGCTACCTCATGGCAGGTGCTGGGTTTTTGGCGCTGGCCCATACCTTGAAGCGGGGTGAACACATACGCGTCACCTTGGTGCTAGGCTTGTTCAAAGGGCGCGCACGTCAAGGCATGGAAATTTTTAGCCTCGGGCTGGCTAGCCTGCTGGCTGGGTTGTTTGCTTTTTACAGCTGCCGCCTGGTGTGGCAATCGATCGAGTTTCACGATATCTCAACCGGCAACGATGCAACACCGCTGTGGATTCCACAATTGGTGATGGCGCTGGGCACAGTGATCTTTGCATTGGCCTTTATAGACGAGCTGATATTGGAAATCCGAGGTCAACGCCAAGCACCCGACAGCAGCGAATCGCTGCGCAACGAATGACCTGCCATGAATGACATGATGATCACAGGGCTTTTGGTCCTGACTTTGTTTTTGATTTTGGGCAGTGGGGTGTGGATTGGCCTTACGCTTTCAGGCGTGGCTTGGGTGGGCATGCAAATGTTTTCTGCCAGACCCGCCGGTGACGCCATGGCCATGACCATCTGGGGATCAGCATCGAGCTGGACCCTAACGGCACTGCCCCTTTTCATCTGGATGGGCGAGATTTTGTTTCGTACACGCCTGAGCCAAGACATGTTCAAAGGCCTCTCGCCTTGGATGCAGGCTTTGCCCGGTCGCTTGTTGCACACCAATGTGGTGGGTTGCGCCATTTTTGCGGCGGTGTCAGGGTCGAGTGCGGCCACCTGCGCCACGATTGGCAAAATGACCCTGCCGGAGCTGCTAAAGCGCGGCTATCCCGAAGACATAGTGATCGGCACCTTGTCGGGTTCGGGCACGCTGGGCCTGCTGATTCCGCCGTCAATTATCATGATCGTCTACGGCGTCGCGGCCAATGTGTCGATCGCACAACTGTTCATTGCCGGGGTCTTGCCGGGCATGATGCTGGCAGGGCTGTTTTCGGGATACATCATTCTGTGGTCGCTTCGCCACCCAGAACAAATACCACCGCGTGACGCGCCAATGAGCTTCATGCAAAAAATACAGGCGTCCAGCAGCTTGATACCCGTGGTCTTGCTCATTGCGGCGGTGTTGGGCTCCATTTACACCGGCTTTGCAACCGCCACCGAAGCGGCAGCAGTGGGCGTGGTGGGCTCCTTGGTTTTGTCAGGCCTGCAAGGCTCGATGAGCTGGTCGGTGTTCAAAGAATCCCTGATGGGGGCCACGCGCCTTTACTGCATGATCGCGCTAATCTTGGCGGGTGCTGCCTTCTTGACTTTGTCCATGGGCTACATCGGTCTGCCGCGCCACTTGGCCGAGTGGATTGGCGGCTTGGGTCTTAGCCCCTTTGCGCTCATCATGGCCTTGATGGTGTTTTTCATTATCTTGGGTTGCTTTTTAGACGGCATCTCAATGGTGGTACTCACCATGGGCGTGCTCATGCCAACGGTTGAAAAAGCGGGCATTGACCCGATCTGGTTTGGTATCTTCATCGTCCTTGTAGTCGAGATGGCGCAAATCACGCCACCGGTGGGCTTCAACCTGTTTGTTCTGCAGGGCATGACGGGCAAGCAACTGACCTACATCGCCCGCGTATCCATGCCAATGTTCTTCCTGATGACGGGAGCGGTGTTGCTAATCTACTTTGTGCCCGGCATCGTGACCTGGTTGCCCACTCAGATGAAGCTCTGATGAAACACATCTAAACTTCACTTGCAAAAAACCAAAATCAATTGGGGTCAGATCGAAATTTTTAAACCACTTCTAAAACAGGCAACTTATCCACCTTGGTTTTAGTTACACGCATTTCATCATTGGCTGGCAATCCGCGAATAGGCCGCAATATGGCATCTGGCACAGCGCCCTTACGCCTTCGAACCATTTTGCCACCCACATCGTAAAGCATAGGACGCGGCGCTTCGGCCATCCAGATGTGAGAGCCTTTAAAGTCAACCAGCGCGTTTTGATTGTGGTGCTTTTTAATCACCCTCAAGATAGTGCCGATGTTTTCTGGGTTGTGCGCGGTAATGACTACGGCTAAATCGCCAGGTTTGCAATTGAGTTTTGCCATGAAGTTCTCCTGTTTAGCGGCGTTGCAAATGCGGGGGCCGCAATCGGGTTCAAATCGCCCCAGTCTTTCAGTTGACCAAACTTATGCAGAAAGCGTTGCGGGCTGTTTGA
>CAJCDH010000327.1 GCA_903961095.1 uncultured Burkholderiales bacterium
AACCCCTGGTTACGAAAAAATTACTTGGGACGATTTGCTCAACGAAGAGTGGTATGCCCAAATGCGCAAAGATGTGGCCAGTTATGGCCGCATGGCAATGTTAAAAGATGGCTCAGAAGAGGCCGAAAAATTGATGAAAAGCTTGCGCCAAAAATTGGATGAAGCGCCAGTCTCACTCAAGTACATTGGTCGCAAAATTCGAATGCCAGGTTATGTGGTACCGCTCGACGCAGTTCGAGACGGGCGCAGAGAATTTTTACTGGTTCCATATTTTGGCGCATGCATTCACACACCGCCGCCGCCCGCAAACCAAATTGTGTTGGTCAGCCCTCATCCACAACTCAAGTCATCTAAACCCATTGAATCGATGGAAGTGGTGTGGGTTGAAGGTGAATTGAAAGAGGCCAGAACACAAACGCAGTCTGGTGTGTCGGGCTATTCACTTGAAGCCATTCAAATCTACCCCTACAAGGCATTGCATCAAACTAAGAAATAAGTCCGTTTTCGTATCGCCTAGGTGTCACAAGCCCGACTCTCAAACTATAGACATTTGCAGCGTTTCCCTGAACAATAAACACAAGCGATTGCTCAAGTTTGTTTTTGTTCGTTTTAACTAGGAGACGTGTCATGTTGCTGAATTTTTTCAAAGGGTTTTCCATCGTGTTGGCCCTTGGATTAACCCCCTTAGCTTGGTCACAGGGCGCCTATCCTCAAAAACCAGTTACCTTGATCGTGCCATTTCCTGCTGGCGGCATTGCTGACTTGTCGGCCCGCGCTCTCAAGGCTTCACTTGATAAAGCTTTGGGACAACCGGTTTTGATCGTGAACCGTCCTGGTGCTTCTGGCGCCATTGGTGCGGCAGCTGTTGCCAACTCCAATCCAGACGGCTACACACTGATGTACACCTTGTCCAGCGTAGCCAGTGTTCCAGAACAGGCGGTTCTCAATGGTCAAAAGCCTCCCTTCACACTCGATCAATTCATACCGGTAGCTCGTGTGACTGTGGATGTGGTCAGCTTGGTAGTGCGTGCCGACAGCCCTTACAAAACTTATCAAGATTTTGTGGCCGCAATGCGAGCCAATCCCAAGGGCTTGACTTACTCTTCGAGTGGCAACTATGGCATCAGCCATTTTCCTGCTGAAATGCTGCTGGCTGCCACCCAATCTGAGGCTCGTCACATTCCCTATGCGGGCGGTGCGCCCATGTTGACGGCCTTGATGGGCGGGCAAGTAGATTTCAATATTCCTGTTCGTACACTGGCCTTGCCTCACGTTCAAAGTGGTCGCCTGCGTTATTTGGCCATGTATGGCAACAAGCGCTGGGCGCAGGCACCTGATGTACCCACCTTGTCAGAATTGGGAGTGCCCATTGATTTTGTGCCTTGGACCGGATTGTTTGCGCCCTCGGGCACACCCGCCGAAGTTCAGGCCACTTTGCGCAGAGCCTTGCGTGCTGCATCTCAAGACAGTCAATTTATTGAAACGGTTGGAAAAAGCTCTGCCGGTGAAATTGCCTACTTGGACGGCAGCGAACTTGAAACATTTTGGAAGACCGATTTGGCTCGCACTTCAGTCACTATTCAGCGCATCGGACGCGTTCAATGACCGTAGCGGCTCCGCGAGGTTTTACATTTGACCGTCACGATGGTCGTCCGATTTTGCCGGGCAATTTGCACACCAACCGCCAACTTGCGCAATGGCTTGACTTCTCTCAGCCTGGTCGCTTGCGATTGTTCACGGGAAAGGTTGAACTCGGGCAGGGCATTCTCACTGCTTTGTCCATCATTGCAGCAGACGAACTCGATCTAAGCTTGGATCAGGTGCACATTGTGAGTGCCAGTACGCTAGAGGGGCCTGATGAGGGCATGACCAGCAGCAGCATCTCAGTTCAAGATTCGGGTTCGGCCATTCGTCATGCCTGTGCCGAAGTGCGTTTTTTGGCGCTTCAGCAAGCGGCCCAACACCATGGCGTGCCAGCAGAAAATTTGCGCGTCGAGCAAGGCCGCTTCACCGACATCCAAGGCCGTGATCTTCAAGATTATTGGCACTGGCTTAAAAACGTCAGCTTGCATCGTGAATATGAGGGCTTGTCTCAGCCCAAGCCCGTTGCAGACCTCAAGCTGCACGGTCACGGTAAAGTGCGCCGCATTGATCTGTTTGAAAAGATCATGGGGCAGCCTCGTTTCATCCACGACTTGCGCTTGCCGGGCATGCGCCATGGGCGAGTTTTGCGCGCACCATCAGTGACGGCTCAATTGCTCAATCCCGATCAACCGGTGCCAGCCGATGTGTTTGATTCTGGGTTAGCTTCGTCCATCCATCTTGTGGTCGATGGCTGCTTTATCGGGCTGGTGGCGGCAAGCGAGCGCGCGGCCAACGCCGCACTCATTCGGCTGCAAGAGCAAGTGGCTTGGCGTGAGACGGCATCTTTGCCAGACATGCATCATTTGGCAGATTTTCTGCGCAGCGCACCGCATGAAACAACTTATCCCATTCAAAAAGGGCAGGACCTGACGGCTGACGAAATCGGTGTCAGCTTGGCGCGCGCTTACTTCAAGCCCTACATTGCCCATGCCTCTATTGGTCTTTGCTGTGCACTGGCTCAATGGGACGGCAAGACCTTGCAGGTCTGGACCCACAGCCAGGGCATTCAGAATTTGCGTGATGACCTCACCAAGGCCTTGGGTCTAGATAAGCAGGCAATTGTCATGCGGCATGTTGAAGGTGCAGGCTGTTACGGGCACAACGGTGCCGACGATGTCGCCTTTGACGCGGCCTTCTTGGCCATGAGCCAGCCAGGTTATCCGGTGCGCGTTGTGTGGTCTCGTGCAGACGAGCTTTCGCAGGCCCCGCTTTGCAGTGCCCATCTGGTGTCTCTCAGGGCCCGTTTAAACGAGCAGGGTCTCATTAGCCACTGGCATCATGAGTTGTGGGCCAATGGTTACAGTTCAAGGCCTGGCCGCTCCTTGGTGCCTACCTTGCTTGGCGCATCGCAGCGCGAACAGGGGCAGCCCATGCCTTTGGCCATCAATCCGCCGCTGGCCGCTGGAGGTGGCTCCGACCGCAATGCCATTCCTGGCTATGCATTTGACAACACCCATGTGGTGAACCACCGACTCACAGTGATGCCCATTCGAACCTCGGCCATGCGTGCTTTGGGGGCGTTTGCCAATGTGTTTGCCATCGAGTCTTTCATGGACGAGCTGGCCCATGTCAGTGGCCAAGACCCTGTGCAGTTTCGCAAACTGCACATGCAAGACCCCAGAAGCCTGGCCGTTCTCAATGCAGTGACAGATCGCAGCACTTGGTGGCACCTGCCAAAAGCCGAAGGTGTTGGCCATGGCGTGGCCTGGGCTCGCTACAAAAATACCTCTGCATGGTGCGCTGTTTTGGCACGCGTTCAAGCGGGTGAAACACTGCGTGTGCTGCAGCTCGATGTGGCCGTTGATGTGGGCCGGGTGGTTGACCTAGACGGTGTCATTAACCAGACGGAAGGCGGTGCCTTGCAAGGCATGAGCTGGGCGCTGAAAGAGGCGGTTCAGTTTGACCGTACGCGCATCACAACTCAAAGTTGGGCCGACTATCCCATCTTGCGTTTCAGTGAAGTGCCTGAGTTGAATATTCATGTGCTTGACCAGCCCGAGCAGCCTTCATTGGGTGCTGGCGAGTCGGTGCAAGGGCCCGTGGCTGCCGCTCTTGGCAATGCCTTGTTTGATGCACTGGGCGTGCGTGTTCGCCATTTGCCTTTATCTCAAGACCACATTTTGCAGGCGTTGAACGCGCCCAATTGACATGACCTCATTGACATCGAGCTTGGTGGAAATTTGCAGCGCAGGCGCCGGACGTGTCTGGATAGATCATTGCTTGGCAATGCCCCAATGGGCGCCAATGGCGCAGTACCGTACTCGCTATGCTGCTTTGCAAAGTACGCTAGACGAGGTGGACCGTCGATTGATGGAAGGGCAAGATTGCCACCTTTGTGTTCTAACACCCGATGCCATTCGCATTTTGCAAAGCCGCTGGCCTCAGCGTATTGAATGGCTTGGGTCTTTGGGCTTGGCCGAAACCGGCTGGGTGGCTTTGGCCGGCGATGGCCACGACTATCCTGTACACACAGTTGAAGTTTTGCGGCAGACCCTGATGTCCCTTGATGTTTTGCTGGTGCCTGATCTAAAGCAGTCTTCAGGCGGGCGGCACTTGCAGCGTGTGCTTGACCAACTTGTCATACCGGCATCGCAAATGCCTTCTTTGCAGTCCT
>CAJCDH010000328.1 GCA_903961095.1 uncultured Burkholderiales bacterium
ACCAAACGAACCGATTCGCCTTCTAAATGAGAAAACCAAACTGCTTGGGCTAGCACGGGCTGGCCATTGGCAGATGTGCCTACAGCCTTGATGCGAAGTGCGCCCGGCAAGGCGTTCACTCGGCTTGGCGACCAATGAAGGTCTTCGGGTTGAGAGGCGCGCATGTTTTGCAAAGTGGCCAAACGCCAACCTTTCAAAATTTCCACCCGATCGGCAGTGGCCATCACTTGGGCTGTCATGACGGCCCAAACCGCGTCGTTGGCCTCACAGCCCACCATCGAGAGGTCCATGTCATGCCCCGCCATCTTGACTGACTTGGTGGTTTTGTCTGGCTTGCAAGGCAGTTCAATTTTGAGGTTCGTGCCCTCCAATTGAACGCTTCGCCAATTCAAGCTGGGTTGGCATGCGGTGAGGCCTGCGATTGAAAAAAAGACAACTGCCGCACTCTTCAAAAAATATTTGCGCATGGCTTGATTATCAACGCCTGCATGTGAGTTTATTTTTCGCGACAATGAGGGTATGAATTCATTAGACGGCATCCGTATTCTCGACCTCTCCCGTGTTCTTGCGGGCCCTTGGTGTACCCAAACATTGGCCGACCTTGGCGCAGATGTGATCAAAATTGAGCGCCCTGGTGCAGGCGACGACACGCGCAGCTGGGGCCCTCCTTTTCTGAAAGACGCTCAAGGCAACGACACGCCAGAAGCCGCTTACTATTTGGGCACCAACAGAAATAAGCGCTCACTTACTTGCGATATTTCAAAAGCAGATGGCCAAGCACTGATTCGCGAGTTGGTGATGCACTGTGACGTTTTCATTGAAAACTTCAAAGTGGGTGACATGGCCCGTTATGGCCTGGACTACCCAAGTTTGAAGGTCCTCAATCCACGACTGGTTTACTGCAGTGTCACTGGCTTTGGCCAAACCGGCCCTTACAGTGACCGGGCTGGATATGACTACGCGGTGCAAGGAATTGGTGGCCTTATGAGTGTCACAGGAGAGCGGGACGACCTCGGGGGCGGCCCCCAAAAGGTGGGCGTGGCCGTGGCCGATTTGTTCACCGGCATGTATGCCGCGGTGGGCATCTTGGCCGCTTTGCGGCATGCCGAAAAAACGGGCGAAGGCCAGTATGTTGACATGGCTTTGTTAGACACCCAAGTGGCCATGCTCGCTAATTTGGGGGCCAACTATTTGGTCAGTGGCAAAACCCCTGGGCGTGCTGGCAATGCCCATCAAAACATCGTGCCCTACCAAGTTTTTGAGGTCATGCCCGCATCAACAGCTGCGTCCGGTTCGCGCGATCATTTGATTTTGGCGATTGGCAATGATGGTCAATTTGCCAAGTTTTGCGAAGTGGCTGGCCACACACACTTGGCCACTGATTTGCGCTTTAGCAAGAATACAGAGCGGGTCAAAAATAGAAGCATCTTGGTGCCTATGCTTGAGAAGATCATGATGACACGACCCAAGGCGGAATGGTTGTCAGCCCTTGAGTTGGCCAAAGTTCCTTGTGGTGCCATCAATAATTTGGCAGAGGTTTTTGCAGACCCGCAAGTGGCTGCTCGCAACATGGTGAGCACTTGGCAGCACCCACATCAAAAAGATTTGCAACTTGTGGCCAGCCCTTTGAAGCTCAGCCTCACGCCTGTGAGGCATGACCACGTACCGCCGCAATTGGGCCAGCACACGGCACAATTGTTGAGCGAGGTGCTGGGTTACAACGACGCCCAAATTCAACAACTCAAATCTAAAAGTGTGATCTGATGGCTCAATATTTGTTGGTTCATGGCGCATGGCACGGCGCTTGGTGCTGGCGGCATGTCACTGAAGGCCTGATTCGTGCAGGCCATAGCGCTCACGCCCTGACGCTCACTGGTTTGGGCGAGCGCTCGCACTTGCTGCACCGTGGCATCGATTTAGAAACACACATTCAAGATGTGTTGCAAGCTCTAGACGCAGAAGAAATGCAAGACGCCATCTTGGTGGTGCATTCTTATGCGGGTATGTTGGGCACCGCAGTGGCCGATCGCCGCGCCCATCGTTTAAAACACTTGGTCTACTTAGACGCCATTATTCCCAAGCCAGGCGAAAGTTGGAGCAGCACCCATGCCAGTGCCACGCAAAAGGCGCGCATCGATGCTGCCGCTGAAAGCATCAACAACAGCTTTCCACCGCCTGACCCCTCTGTGTTTGGTTTATCTGATCAACTTTGCGAATGGGTGCAAAGGCAACAAACACCGCACCCCGGAGGTACTTACCAGCATGTATTGAGGTTTGACCCAGCCAGGGTGGCCAGCGTTCCCCGAACCTTCATCAACTGCACCTTACCGCCATTGGCCACCATCGATGCAGTGCGCCGCCGTGTAGTCGATCCACAATTTTGGGATGGCTTGTGGCTTCAAAATTCACGGGTGATAGAAATGAAAACGGGGCACGACCCGATGGTCAGTGCCCCGAAAGAATTGACAGCGCTGTTGTTGGCATGCGCTGAAGCATAAAAATTATTCTTTGCGGAAATTGTCGTGGCAATTTTTGCAAGTAGCTGCGGCAGGTCCAAAGGCTGTTTTCAATGCATCGACGTTGCCAACTTTGGCTGCGGCCGAAAGTTTAGTCAGTTCGGCTTGCATTTTGTCTGCAGCTTCTTTGAACTTGGCACTGTCTTTCCAAATTTCTGGTTTGGCACGCGTATCACCTTTGTCTGAGCCTTCAGGGAACGCAGCCCATGGCAACTTAGACATGGCAGCTGCAATGTCTGCGTTTTCTGCTGCTGCCTTGGCGTCATAAGGCGCTCTGCCCGAGGCCATTGCGCCTACACGGCCAAAGTGAGCGGCCATCACAGTGAGGCTGGCTTTGCGGTATTTGATAGCATCTTCTGGTTTTGCAAATTGCGCTGCCGCTGGAAGTGCCAGCAAAACAGACAACAAACCTGAAACGAAAGCGACTTGTTTTTTCATGCATATTCCTATTTGCGTTGAACTGCATTACAGTTTCTCATGATTTTAAAACCCTTGCAGGCAGTGCCCTTCGTGTCGAAAGTCTTTTCATGATTCAGATTCGCATTTGGGATTGGCCAACTCGTATCTTCCATTGGGCACTTGCAATGCTGGTCGTGGCTTTGGTCATCACGGGCAATGTGGGTGGCAACGCCATGGTGTGGCATTTCAGATGCGGTTATGCGGTTCTTAGCCTGCTCATATTTAGATTGATTTGGGGCTTTTGCGGTGGGCACTGGTCTCGCTGGCGTCAATTGGCATGCACACCTGCGTTAGTTTGGCAATATTTCAAAGGCTCAACGCCGCCGAATGCGTTTCTGGGCCACAACCCACTGGGCTCTCTGTCTGTCATTGCCATCTTGTCTTTGTTAGCGCTTCAAGTGGGCACTGGGCTCTTCAGCGACGACGAAATTTTTAACATGGGTCCCTTGGCCAGTCTTGTTTCGCAAAGCACTGTGAGCCTGGCCACTTCCTGGCACAAAGGCTTTGGTAAAACCTTCATTATTTTGCTGGTGGCAGTCCATCTTTTAGCCATTCTTTGGTATTTCTTGAAGCAGAAACAGAACCTGACCACCGCCATGTTGAAGGGCGATAAAACCAGCGACAAGCCAGCCCCCGCCTCCCAAGATGGTTTGGCCAATTGGTTGCTGGCCGCTCTGTGCATCTTGGTCAGTGCAGGCTTGGTGTATGTCCTGATTAATCTGGGAGCCAGTGCAGGCTAACTTTCTGAATTTAACGCTAAACTTCAATCGACCCATTCGCTCAAAATCGACTCTCTTGTCTGCACCCTCACAACCCGTTATTGCGCTGTACGAGGCATCTACTGCCGAAGACATGTTGGCCGCGCGTGAGATTTTTCTTGAGTATGCTCGATCGCTCAGTGTCGATCTTTGCTTTCAGGATTTTGAGACGGAGTTAGCTCAATTGCCAGGTGAATATGCAGCACCTCGCGGCGCTCTCTTATTGGCCAAGGTCAACCAAGAAATTGCAGGCTGCTGTGCGCTGCGTCCTTTAGATTCGGCCGATTCGCCCAATGCCTCAGAAATGAAGCGCTTGTATGTCAGGCCTGCTTTTCGCCGCCTTGGCTTGGGACGCCAATTGGCTGAAAGTATTTTGGATGCGGCTCGCCAGTACGATTACAGCTGCGTCTTGCTAGACACACTCGATGAAATGGAAACAGCTCGGGCGCTGTATGAAGACTTGGGTTTCGAAGAGGTTGCGCCTTATTATCACAACCCTCTGGCTGGTGCGCACTATCTCCGCGTCATGCTTTGAAGTGCGCCCAGATTGGCTTGTATGTGCTGAAGCTCTGCTGTGTTTAAGCTTTCGCTTGTGACAACATGGTGTCAGCATCACTGACTTCAAATTTGCCAGGGCCTTCGATGTTCAAAGTAGCGACCTTGCCGTCTTTCACCAGCATTGAGTAGCGGTTGCTGCGCAGGCCCATACCACGTGCTGTGAGATCCAAAGTCAGGCCTGTACCCTTGGTAAAGTCAGCACTGCCGTCGCCCATCATGCGGACTTTGCCCGTGCTTTGCAGTTCGCGGCCCCATGCGCCCATCACAAACGCATCGTTCACGCTGACACACCAAATTTCATCAACGCCAGCGGCTTTCAAAGCATCAAATTGGGCCACATAACCAGGCACATGCTTGGCTGAACAAGTGGGCGTGAAAGCACCAGGCAGGGCAAACAAGGCAATGGTTTTACCTGCAGAAGCCTTGGCCACATCAACGGGATTGGGGCCAATACTGCAGCCGTTGCCTTCTACTTCGACAAACTCAGTCAATGTGACTGCTGGAATAGTATCTCCGACTTTGATCATGGTAATTCCTTTAAAAATGGAGTGAATGAATGACTGAAATCTGTTGCATTGAATAACGCACAGATGAAAAAAAAACGACCCACTATTGTGAGTCGTTTTTAGAAAGCTTGCTGAAATGGGCTGTTAAAGCTTAGATCGCAACAGCCTTTTCAACCAAACGGGTCGCAACCCAGTTTTTGGTTTTGGAAATTGGCTTGCTCTCGGTGATTTCAATCACGTCGCCTACGCCATATTGTCCTGTTTCGTCATGTGCGTGGTACTTGCTTGATTTGGCAACAATCTTGCCATACAAAGCATGCTTCACGCGACGCTCTACCAAAACCGTTACGGTTTTGGCACGCTTGTCGCTGACCACCTTGCCGATCAAGGTGCGCTTGAGGGATGTTTTAGCTTCCGTCATGGTCAC
>CAJCDH010000329.1 GCA_903961095.1 uncultured Burkholderiales bacterium
AATGCCAATGACATTGGGCAAGCCTTTGAGGCCGCTGTGCATGGCATCGCCCAAAACAGGGCCCATCTGACCGGCACGCGCAAACAGGTTTTCTTCTTTTAGCAACTTCAAGGTGGCGATGGCCGCAGCGCACGACACAGGGTGACCCGAGTAGGTGTAGCCGTGGAAAAACTCAATGGCGTAATCGGGCGCACCTGAATTCATCATGGCGTCGTAAATGAAATCACGGCACACCACACCGCCCAAAGGAATGACGCCATTGGTGACACATTTGGCAAAGTTGAGCATGTCGGGCACCACGCCGTAGAAATCAGCGCCAAAGTTGGTGCCCATGCGGCCAAAGCCGGTAATGACTTCGTCAAAAATGAGCAGGATGCCGTGCTTATCGCAGATTTCGCGCAGGCGCTTCAAGTAGCCCTTGGGTGGCAAATACCAACCAGCAGAGCCTGCGACAGGCTCGACAATGACAGCGGCCACATTGCTGGGGTCGTGCAAGACCAAGATGCGGTTTTCTAGTTCAAGCAAAGGATCTTCGTGCCAAACAGGTTCTTGGTTGTGAATGTAGGCGTTGTTCACGGGGTCGTGAATGAAGCGCATGTGATCAACTCGGGGCAACAACTGTGCGCCATAAACTTTGCGGTTGGCAGGCAAACCGCCCACGCTCATGCCGCCAAAGTTAACACCGTGATAGGCTTTTTCACGACCAATGAACACATTGCGATGGCCTTCGCCACGGGCACGGTGATAGGCCAGCGCCACCTTCAAAGAAGTGTCTGCCGCCTCTGAACCCGAGTTACAAAACAGCACTTTGTTCAAGTCACCGGGGCACAAATCGGCAATCATTTGGGCAGCTTCAAAGGCCTGGTCGTTGCTGATTTGGAAGGCTGTGGCGTAATCCAATGTGTCGAGTTGTTTCTTAATGGCCTCAGCAATTGGCTTGCGATTGTGGCCAGCGCCCACGCACCACAAACTAGAGATACCGTCGAGTACTTTTCGGCCATCATGGGTGCTGAAGTGCATACCCTCAGCGGCCACAAAAATTCGCGGCTCTTGCTTGAAATGGCGGTTGGCCGTGAATGGCAACCATTGATGGTCCATGTTGATTTGAAATTCGCCGGTTGGCTGCTGGGTTTCCTGAGAAGACATGTGATCGCCTCGCTTCAAAATAATTGTCAAAACCAATAAACAAACAGTGTAAACCCGACAAAGCCTTTGTTTTGGCAAAGTGTCCTCGTCCCTGCGACAATGTCGCCTATGAATCACGCATTTATTCTCACGCTCTCTTGCCCCGACAGAACGGGTATCGTGCACGCAGTTTCGGGCTTTTTACTAGAACGCGGCGGCAACATTGAAGAGGCCGCTCAATACAACGACCACGATACCGGACTGTTTTTCATGCGCGTCCAGTTTGCTTGCGATCAAGTGAGCGAGGCTGATTTGCGTAGCCATTTGGGCAGTTTTGCAGTCGCCTTCCAAATGTCCTGGAATTTGCACAACACGAAGCAGCCCATGCCAGCTGTTATTTTTGTCAGCAAAGAAGGCCATTGCCTGAACGATTTGCTGTTTCGCTGGAAATGCGGCTTGCTGCCTATCGATATACGCGCCATCGTGAGCAATCACCGCGAGTTTTATCAACTGGCAGCCAGCTACAACGTGCCTTTCCAGCATATTCCAGTCACTGCAGCCAACAAAGCCGAGGTCGAGGCCAAGCAGTACGAAATTATTCAGGCAGAGGGCGCCGAGTTGGTGGTGCTAGCGCGTTACATGCAAATTTTGTCGGACGACTTTTGCCGCAAATTGTCGGGCCGAGCCATCAACATTCACCACTCATTTCTGCCCAGTTTCAAAGGTGCTAAACCTTATTACCAAGCGCACGACCGAGGCGTCAAATTGGTTGGTGCGACAGCGCACTACGTGACTGCAGACCTCGACGAAGGCCCCATCATTGAGCAAGACGTGGCACGCGTAGACCACTCAAAAACCGTAGAAGATCTCACCACCCAAGGCCGCGACACCGAAAGCCAAGTGTTGGCTCGCGCCGTTAAATGGCACAGCGAACACCGCGTGCTGTTGAACGGCCACAAAACCGTGATCTTCAAGTAAATTTGATTTATCTTTTTCAAAGATTGACATGAACGCACTCACCAACCTCGAAGCCCTGTCTCGCACAGATCGACAAGCGCAAGTGGTGCAAGCCTTAAGCACCGTGTTACCCGCACATGCCTTGTTGTACACCCTCGAAGATACTGTGCCCTACGAGTGCGATGGCCTCACTGCCTACCGCGAGCGACCCTTGGTGGTGGCTTTGCCAGAAACAGAAAGCCAAGTGCAAGCTGTTTTGAAAGCTTGTCATGCATTGGCAGTGCCCGTCGTGGCGCGCGGTGCTGGCACTGGTTTGTCCGGCGGCGCTATGCCTCACAAATTGGGCGTCACTTTGTCGATGGCCAAGTTCAATCAAATTGTCAAAATTGACCCGCATTCAAGGACAGCCGTTGTGCAATGCGGCGTTCGCAACTTGGCCATTTCTGAGGCGGCATCGTCCCATGGCCTGTATTACGCACCCGACCCCTCTAGCCAAATTGCGTGCACCATTGGCGGCAACGTGGCAGAAAACTCAGGCGGCGTGCACTGCCTCAAATACGGCCTCACTTTGCACAACGTGCTCAAGGTGAAGGGCTTCACCATAGAAGGCGATGCGATCACCTTTGGCAGCGATGCTCTTGACACTTCGGGTTTTGATTTGTTGGCGGTGTTGGTAGGCAGTGAAGGCATGCTGGCCATCACCACCGAGGTGACCGTCAAGCTGGTGCCCAAGCCACAACTGGCGCGTTGCATCATGGCCAGCTTTGACGACATTCGCAAAGCCGGTGACGCTGTGGCAGCAGTCATTGCAGCCGGCATTATTCCCGCGGGCCTTGAGATGATGGACAAGCCTATGACCGCTGCGGTTGAAGATTTTGTGCACGCAGGCTACGACCTGAATGCCGCAGCCATTTTGCTGTGCGAAAGCGATGGCACGGCCGAAGAAGTTGAAGAAGAAATTGGCCGCATGAGCGATGTGCTGCGGGGTTGCGGCGCCACCGCCATTGCGGTGAGCAAAGACGAAGCCGAGCGCCTGCGATTTTGGAGTGGCCGCAAAAACGCGTTCCCAGCATCGGGCCGTATCAGCCCCGATTACATGTGCATGGACTCCACCATTCCGCGCAAACGCTTGGCCGATATTTTGTTGGCCATTGCCGAGATGGAAAAGAAATACCAACTGCGCTGCGCCAATGTGTTTCATGCTGGCGATGGCAACTTGCATCCGCTCATTTTGTTGGACGCCAACGACCCTGATCAATTGCACCGCTGTGAATTGTTTGGCGCCGATATTTTGGAAACCAGTGTGGCCATGGGTGGCACGGTCACGGGTGAGCATGGTGTAGGCATTGAAAAACTCAACAGCATGTGCGTGCAGTTTTCTGCGCAAGAAAATGCACAGATGTTTGCCTTGAAGAAAGCCTTTGACCCCATGGGCTTGCTCAATCCTGGCAAAGTGATTCCAACGCTCCAACGCTGCGCCGAGTACGGCAAGATGTTGGTGCGCGGCGGGAAAATTTCCCATCCCGATTTGCCGCGTTTTTAATCAGCGCATAGCCACTCTAGCCCAGCCTTTGCGCTGGGTTTTCTGCGATTTTTGACGGCGCTTATTGGCGCGATCCAAAGATGGCCGTACCAACGCGCACGCAGTTACTGCCCTCGGCGATGGCCGCTTCTAAATCAGCCGTCATGCCCATCGACAAGGTGTCCAAGCTCAAACCTGCCGCATTCAAGCTGTCAAAAAGCTCTTTGGTTTGGCGATGTACAGCGCGCGTTGCAGCGTCTGTTTCGGCTGGCTCTGGAATGGTCATCAGGCCGCGCAGTTGCAGGTGGGGCAACTTCTTAACAGCCTGTGCCAAAGCCAAGAGGTCTTGCGGCGCGACGCCCGATTTGTTGACACCGCCATCGATATTGACCTGTATACACACCTGCAGAGGAGGCAAATGCGCAGGCCTTTGCGCTGATAAACGTTCGGCAATTTTCAAACGATCAATGCTGTGCACCCAGTCAAAATTGCTGGCCACTTGTTGGGTCTTGTTACTTTGTACAGGCCCTATGCAATGCCACTCCAATGTCAGGTCTGACAATGCAGCCATCTTATCGACAGCTTCTTGAATGTAATTCTCACCAAAAGCCAATTGGCCCGCTGCATATGCCTCGCGAACTGCTTGGGCTGGCATGGTCTTAGAAACTGCCAACAACTTCACTGCACCTGCTGGCCGACCCACCGACTCAGCGGCAAGCTCGATTCTTTGGCGCACATGCTGGAGCTTGTCTGAAACTTGGTTACTCATGTGTCAAGGTTACCAAAAATCTCAATCTGATGGACAATCACAAGCTTGATCATTTCTTCAACCCCTTCAAATAGACAAACATGAGCAGCCTGAACGCAAAAACCTACGAAACCGCTCCTTCTCAACATGTGGCCTTTTTGGGCTTAGGTGTCATGGGCTACCCCATGGCGGGTCATTTGGCTCGTGCAGGCCACGCTGTCACGGTCTATAACCGCAGTGCGGCCAAAGCAGTCGCTTGGTGCCAGGAGTTTGCCGACTCTCAGCAGCCAGCCCACGCCCCAACGCCACGTGAGGCTGTCAAAGATGCCGACATTGTTTTTTGCTGCGTTGGCAACGACGACGATTTGCGCGCAGTGGTTCTCGGTGCAGACGGCGCATTGGCTGGCATGAAAAAGGGCGCTATTTTGGTCGACCACACCACGGCTTCAGCCAATGTGGCGCGTGAGCTTTACCATGCAGCCAAAGCGCAGGGTTTGAATTTCATCGATGCACCTGTTTCTGGTGGCCAAGGCGGCGCACAAAACGGCTTACTGACTGTCATGTGTGGCGGCGATGCGGCCATCTTTGAAGCCACCAAGCCTGCCGCCATGGCTTTCTCACGCGCCTACACCCTGATGGGTGAATCAGGCGCTGGCCAACTCACCAAAATGGTCAATCAAGTTTGTATTGCTGGCTTGGTGCAGGGCTTGTCTGAGGCCATCGCTTTTGGTCAAAAAGCTGGGCTCGACATGAACTTGGTGCTGGACGTCATTGGCAAAGGTGCAGCGCAAAGCTGGCAAATGGACAACCGCGGCAAAACCATGGTGGCCGGCAAATTTGATTTTGGTTTTGCCGTCGATTGGATGCGCAAAGACTTAGGTCTGGTGATGGACGAGGCCAAGCGCAATGGTGCGCGCTTGCCAGTCACAGCCTTGGTCGATCAGTTTTATGCCGATGTCCAGCAAATGGGCGGCAAGCGCTGGGATACTTCCAGCTTGATCAAACGCTTAACTTGATTGGCCACCAGGCTTCATGCAAAAAGGGGCGCTGAAATTTTCAGGGCCACTTTTTTTGACATTTTGAACAGCTTAGGGCTTGGGCTGAGATTGGGGCGACAGCGGTTGAGCACTGATGCGCTTCAACTCTTCTTCGGTGATGGTTTCAAACACCCGAACAACTTTGACCACGCCACCCAAACTGGCAGTTCGCGCAATTTCAGTCGCGCGCTGTGATTCACGCGCTGTGACTCGGCCCATCAAATAAACAATGCCACGCTCAGTCACTACTTTAAAAGCGTTGGATTGCAAATCTTTGGCATCTACCAACAAGGCCTTGATTTGACCCGTGGCAATGGCGTCTTTAGATCGCTGTGTGAGTGAGCTGGCGGGCTCAATGGCCAAGTCATTGACCACGGAGCGGACATTTTCTTGGCTTTTGGCCAGTTTCTCAGCCAGCTCTCTTTCAGCCGCCGAGCTGACTTCGCCTGAGAGCAGCACCATGCGGTTGTAGCTGGTGACATTGACATGCGCAGCATCGCTCAAATTTTGACGCAAACCCTGCGCCGTGCGAAGTTCAATACCCTCGTCTTCCAACTGAATACCTGTGGTACGGCGGTCAATGGCCACCATGCCGCTCATGACAGCACTGCCAACAACCAAAGGTGCACAGCCCGACAGGCTGGTGACCAAGGCACTGATGGCCAAACCAGAAAGCATCCAACGATTGAGATTGAGTTTCACTTGAAAAGTCCTTAGAAAGTCTTGAAATATTTTAATCTTGCTGAGTTGGAAAGGGAATGCCCTTCTTTGCTTCATGCCACCGAGTCTTGATCGCCCATGAGCTGAGCATCGACACCATCGCACAAACAGTGCAAAGCCAATTGTTGAACTTCGCGAATGCGCACAGCGCGATCATGGGGAATACCGACATGCACATCTGTTTCATGCAGGGCTTTGGCAACAGTGCCACCTCCTTTGCCCGTTAGCGCGATGACGGTCATATCGCGTTCATGAGCCGCGTGCAAGGCCCGCATCAAACCCTCCTCTTCACCGTTGGTGGTGAGGAGCAGCAGCACATCGCCAGCTTGTCCCAGTGCGCGCACCTGCCTGGCCAAGCTGGCATAGGCCGGATCGCCCAAGCCTTCATGGCGCAAAGCGATGGCTGCCAACTCTGGGCGCTCACGCTCGAATCCGCCCACAAACAGGCTGGCGAAATACTGCGCCAAGGCCGCCGAACTGCCTTCACCGCACACCAACACCTTGCCACCACTGGTGACACAGGCCATGAGCGCCTGCACGCCCGCATCCAAGGGCTTGGCCAAGGTTTCGGCCGCTTGGTATTGCAGGTCGGCGCTGTCGATGAAGTGTTGTTGAATGCGCAGGTCTAACATAGGCTTGATGATACTCTTTGCCAATTCGATGGCGCCAGCGAATACCTCAAGTGAGCACATCAAAAGCGGCTTTGACCCAAATCATGCCTTGCGGCTCCCAAGCGATGATGTCAAAGCGGGCGGGCGGAAGGTGTTGCCAGCGCATTAAGAAGTACCGCGCCGCGTAAATGATGCGCCGCTGTTTGATAGCGCCAACACTGCCCAATGCGCCGCCAAAGCGACTGAGGGCTCGCTTTCGAACCTCAACAAACACCACCGTGCTGTCGGATTCTTGCAAAATGAGGTCAATTTCGCCACCACCCCGGCCAGGCGTTCGATAATTGCGCTGTAACAAACGCAAACCTTGTTCTTGTAAAAAATGCAGTGCGGCATTTTCTGCAGCATCGCCCAACTGCTTGGTGCTTTGGGCTGCCAAGGGCTTTTGTTGACTTGTTGACCTGAGGAAAACCATTGACATCACCTTCTGAACACCCTGACGCGGCGCATTTATCGCCTGACTTGCTAGGTGACTTGCCAGCTGACTTGCCACCTGCTTTGCCAAAGGCTGGCTCAGCGCTGGCCTCGGTGTATGGCAAAGCCTTTCAAGCAGCCCGCGAGGCTGTGGGTCCTCAAAACCACCCCGCCAGCACACTGTATGTGGTGGCAACCCCCATTGGCAACCTGGCCGATATCACTTTGCGGGCTTTGTATGTCATTGAAAGGGCCAACACATTGGCTTGTGAAGACACGCGGCACACCCAACAACTTTTGCGGGCTTATGGCTTAGACAGAAACAACTCTCAGTTGTTAGCCGTGCATCAACACAATGAGGCTGAAGCTGCAAGCCAAGTCATCGCCCGCTTGGCGCAAGGTGAGCGCGTGGCCTATGTGAGCGATGCAGGCACACCTGCCATCAGCGACCCTGGCGCGCGCTTGGTCGCCGCAGTCGCAGCGGCTGGTTTTAGGGTCATGCCTTTGCCAGGCGCCAGCAGTGTGACCACCCTGCTCAGTGCAGCCGGCGTGTTGGGAGAAGGTGGCTTTGTCTTTTCAGGCTTCTTGTCCTCCAAGGCAACAGAAAGGCAGCGCGCCATCGAAACCTTGAGCGGTGAACACCGTGCGGTGGTGCTGCTCGAGGCCCCCCATCGCATCGAAGCCTTAGCGCTGGCGCTGGCAAGTTTAGGCCATCGACGGGTCACTGTAGGCCGTGAATTGACCAAGCAATTTGAAACCGTACACACGCTTGAAGCCCAAAAATTGCCCGCTTGGTTTGCCGAAAAATCAGACCATGTTCGGGGAGAGTTTGCCTTGGTCATTCATGCCCTTGAAAAACCAAAGGCAGACAGCGCTGAAACTTTAGACCCCAGTAGTTTGCGCACTTTGAAATTGCTGCTCACCGAGCTTCCATTAAAGACAGCCGTCAAATTGACCAGTGAGATCAGCGGTGCATCCAAGAATGTGGTTTATGACACCGCACTCAGTTTGAAGAAGGGCTTTGACTAAAAAAATCTAGATGCAAAACGCTTGTGCTGTGGTCACCCTCAGCGTTTGCGCAAGCCCAACCACATCACAGTGCCCACCACCAGCGCAGCACCCATCAATTGAATTGGCGCAATGCTTTGATCGAGCAGCGCCCAGGCCAATGCCAAAGCGAAGATAGGCTCTACATTCATGATGGCAGAGTTGCCCACCACACCCAGCTTGGGCAACACCGTAAACAAAATGGTGAAGGCCGTGCCATACAAAAATGTCAGCATGCCAATGCCCCACCAGCCCGCAGGCGCTTGTGGCAAATGAAAACCGCCTTGACTCATGGCCACAGCAACTGCCAAGACGCCCACAATCGACATGGAAGAAAAGGTGCGCAAGCGACCATCTAAATGGGTGGTTTCATGTTGGGTGTAGACCAGTGCCAAACCAAACGTGGCAGAGGCTGCCAACGCAAATGCCACACCACTGCCAATTTGTGACCAGTGCTCGGCGGCTCCCAAGCCAGAGGCCGCACCCATCACATCCAAAGCCAGGGCCAAGCCCAACAACAAAATGGGCATGCTCCAAAGGACGGCTTTTTCAGGTTGATGCCCATACAACACGCGCGCCCAAAACGCTGTCGACAAAGGATAGGTGTTAAAGGCCAGCAAGGCCAAGGCCACAGGTAGCCTTGCTACCGATGAGTACAAGCACACGCTTTGCACAGCAATCAGTCCGCCAATGATCAGCATGTATTTTTTGTGATGCGCCGTGACTTGAATTTGAACTTTTTGTTGCCACAAAATCAAACCCACCACGACGGCGGTGACCACGCTGCGAAAACTCACAGCGGTGACAACATCGACGCCATTGTTAAAGGCAAAGCGCGCAGCCACATGGTTTGCGCCCATCATGAAGGCAATGAGCAGCAAGGTTGCAAAGGCCGTGCTGGAGAGAGATTTTGCTTGTTGAGTCATATCCTATTGTGCAGGATACAAGCCATGCACACGGGCATGCAGTCGGCTAAGGCCAAGCAGGGCATCGGTATATGGCGTACTCACTTGCGTGAGTTGGCCCAGCTCCCGCACCACACTCACCAAGGCATCGAGCTCTACCAATTTGCCTGCTTCGACATCTTGCAGCATGGAGGTTTTGAATGCGCCCAATTTGCGAGTCACCGCATGCCGATCTTCTGGCGTTTGCGCAATCGGTATACCGATCTTCTCACCAATCTGTTTGGCCTCTAGCATGATTTTGGAAACAAAATCGCGCACCAAGTCGTCTTCCAAAATCAAATCTGTGGTTGCACCAGTGAATGCGCTGATGGGGTTGACCGTCATGTTGCCCCAGAGCTTGTACCAAACATCTTTTTGAATTTGCGCAGAGGCGCTGGCGTTGAAGCCTGCTGTTTGGAAAACACTGACCAGGTGTTGCACGCGCTCACTGGTCTGCAAATTTTGCTCAGCAGGTTCGCCCAAAATAAGGCCTTGTCCAAAATGATGGCGAACCACACCCGGTGCATCCAAAGAACAACTTGCATGCACGACACAACCCACCACATGATGCGCTGGAATAGCGCGACCAATGTGCCCCTCAGGGTCGATGGTGTTCAAGCGCGTGCCTTTAAGTGAAGCTCCAAAGCCGTCAAAGAACCACCATGGCACGCCGTTCATGGCCGTCATCACCATGGTGTGGGGGGCCAACAAAGGCGCAATGTTTTTGGCAACATCCAGCATGCCAGGGGCCTTCACAGCCACAATGACCAAGTCCTGCTGACCCAGATCGAGAGGGTTGGCCGATGCTTTAACTTGGGCATGGTGAGTTGCTGAACTCGGCTGCGTTTGAACGCATTGGAGTCCGTTTGTGTGCAAAGCTTCCAAGGTGGCGCCGCGCGCCACCACACTGATTTCGTGGCCGGTTTGTGCCAAGTGCACGCCCATCCATCCCCCAATCGCGCCAGCGCCATAAATACAAATTTTCATAAACGATAGCTTTCCTCGGGTTTGCCCAATTGCCGATCAACTTGTCGAATGAGCGCGTCTAAGACATCGCTTCCAGCCCCGTGATTGGGGTTGAACTGAAGTGCATCGCGTGTGCACTTTGCGGCAATTTCTTCGCTCACAGGAATCACGTGTGAAGGGCCGCCCATGCTGAAAGTCGCCAATTGAATTTCACAAGCCCGCTGCAAGGTCCAAAGGATTGCAAAAGTTTGGGGCAAGGTAGCGCCCCAAGACAACAGGCCATGGTTGCGCAAAATGACAGCTTGTTTGTTGCCAATGCTTTTGAGAAGGCGAGGCGCTTCTTCAGAATGGATCGTGATCCCTTCGAAGTCGTGATAAGCAATCATCTGGTGCAACTGCGCAGTGTAAAAATTGGTTTGTTGCAAACCCTCTTTCAAACAAGCCACCGACACACCGGCAGTGGTATGGGTGTGCATCACGCAATGCGCCTCAGGCAGGTTGTCGTGCAAAGCCGCATGCACTGTAAATCCAGCAGGGTTCACAGGGTAAGCTGAGCCATCGAGAGCCTTGCCCTTCAAATCAATTTTGACCAAGTTGCTGGCCGTCACTTCGCTGTAGTGCAGGCCAAATGGGTTAATCAAAAATTGCTTTTCTGCGCCACTCACTTCTTGCGGCAAGCGCAAGGTGATGTGGTTGTAAATCATTTCGGTCCAGCCTAAGAATGCAAACACGCGGTAGCACGCGGCCAACTGCACTCGCGCCTCCCATTCCTTGGGGTGCACGACATGTTGCAAAGAACGAACAGGGGGAAGTTGGTGCGTCAACATGATCAATACACTTGGCCCGTTACCGGCAACGCAATGCCTGCATCAGGCTTGAATTGACGCACCAAGGCGGCCGTTTGGCGAACCAAAATTTGCGTGTCTAAGCCCACCGCCACAAACAAAGCACCCAAAGCCAAGTAGTGTTTGGCTTGGGTCACGTCGGAGGTCAAAATGCCAGGTGCTTTGCCTGCTTTCAAAATGCGTGCAATGGCATCCTCAATTGCGGCTTGAACTTCTGGGTGATTGGGATCGCCCACATGGCCCAAGGATGCAGACAAATCTGCGGGGCCAATGAACACACCATCAACCCCTGGTGTGTTGGCAATGGCATCTAAGTTTTTCAAGGCTTCACGCGTTTCGGCTTGCACCAACAAGCAAACTTGTTGATTGGCTTCGTGCGTGTAGTTGGGGAACATGCCCCAGCGTGAAGCACGCGCGCCGCCCATGCCGCGAACGCCACCCTGCCCATCGTTTTGCGGATAGCGCATGGCTTGCACACATTGCGCTGCTTGTTCGGGTGTATCGATCATGGGTATGAGCAAAGTCTCAGCACCCAAATCCAAATACTGCTTGATGAGTGCCGTATCGCCAACGGGCACACGCGCAATGGCGTTGTTGACGGGATAGGCTGCGATGGTCTGAAGTTGCTGCTGAATACTTTGCAAATTGTTGGGTGCATGTTCGCCATCAATCAGCAGCCAATCAAAGCCCGCCATGGCACACATCTCTGCGCTGTAACTGCTGGCCAAGCCCAACCACAAACCAACTTGCGCACGCTTTTCAGTGATGGCTTGTTTGAAACGATTGACTGGAGTTTTCATAATGTCTCTTTCAAATGAATTTAAATTGCAAACGGCCTAGCGGGCCATAGTCGGCGTCGAACACGTCACCCACTTTGGCTGGAACTGGTTTTGTAAAGGAGCCAGCCAACACAATTTGGCCCGCTTTCAAATGCTCACCCCATGGCGCCAACTTGTTGGCAAGCCAAGCAATGCCCACTGCAGGGTGGCCTTGCACGCCAGCTGCCAAGCCAGTTTCTTCGACCACACCATTCAATTTCAAAATGGCGCCGCACCATGGCAAGTTGGTGCTGAGGGGGTCGACTTTTTCGGCACCCACCACAATGCCGGCATTGGCCGCGTTGTCGCTGATGGTGTCAAATACTTTGCGCATCACTTTGGTGTGACGGTCAAATTGTTCAATGCGTGAATCGATGATTTCAACGGCGGGTGTGACGTAATCGGTGGCAGCCAACACTTCTGCTACCGTGACGTTTGCGCCTTGAAGGTCTTTCTTCAAGACAAAAGCCAACTCCACTTCGACGCGGGGCACCACAAAGTCTGTGAAGGCAATGTCTAAAACTTTTCCTGAAGTACAGGTATAGAGCATGCTATCAAGCAAGGTGCCGTAATCAGGTTCGTCAATTTGACTGGCCTGCTGCATGGCACGTGATGTAAGGCCAATTTTGTGACCCATCACTTGACGCCCTTCGGCCAACTGAAGCGCAACCCAGGCGCGGCTCACTCGGTAGCCGTCTTCAATGGTCATGCCTGGGAAGCGTTTGGAAAAATGCTCTACTTGCTTGCGTGTTTTTTGCGCTTGCTGTAACTCAGCAGCCAGCTCGGCGATGCGTTCTGAATCAAACATGTTTTTCTTTTCCAATGGCTTAGAGCGCTGCAAACAAGGGGTGGATATTGCTGTGTTTGCTGTCAAACACTTCGGGTCCTACATCGATTTGCAAGGTAATACCGATGTGTCTTTTTTCAAACAACTCAGCAAAATGTTTTTGCGTCACTTTGACCAACATATCACCAGCGCGTTTTTGTGTGGCCTCACTGCGTCCCTTGCCCATTCGCACATTCAAATAAACAAAGGCGTAATCTTCTGAGCCCCCATGCGGATTGCTGTCAAATTGCGCCGCCTTTCGCCCGCCAGCACCGCCATCAGCCACCGCATAATGAGGCGCCGGGTAAGCCAACACACGTGTGCCTCCGGTTGGAAATACTTGTTTTCCCGCTTCGTCGACCACAGTGAGCATGGCATCGGCCAAGTCACGGCACAAAACTTTCATATTGGTTTCTGCATCCAATTGACCGGTATAAAGAATGACCAAATGAGGCATCTGAGTGCTTTCAAATAAATTACAGACGACTTGCACCTGCTGCATAAATCGCTGCAGGGTCTTTCAAGTTTTTGAGGTTCAGCGACGACAGTGTATTGCCAGCTTCGTCCTTGGCAGGGCTGACCGGAAACACCACATTGATTTGCCCAGTGCCTGAGCTTGGAAAATAAGGCGTGATCACTTCGGCTTTGCCTTGGTACTGGTCCCAACCTAGCGCACCCAGCAACATGGCGGTGTCGTGCATGAAGCCTTCGCCATGGCCTTTGGCTGCATACTCTGGCAGCATGGCACAAAAGGTTTTCCAATCGCCTTGCTGCCAAAGATCAACCACGTTGTGGTCAAGTTGCTCTAAAAACGGACTCCACATTTTGTTGGCATAGTCTGGCGCCAAGCCATTTTGTGCAAAGCGATGTGACAAAGAACCACTGGCAAAGAAAGCCACTTTGCCATCGTAGTGTTGCTCTACAGCACGGCGCATGGCCCAGCCTAATTGGGCGCTTTCGGACAATGAATGCACCATGCAAAGTGCAGACACCGAAATCACTTTGTAATGCCGGTCTGCGTTCATGTAGCGCATGGGCACCAAGGTGCCATATTCCAAAGCCAAGCTGGTGTGCTCGTGAGCCAAGGTGGTCACACCTGCATCATTACAAGCCTTGGCCAATAGGTGTCCAAGCTCGGGGTTGCCATCGTACTCATAAGGCATGTTGCTGATGAAGTGTGGTAACTCATTGCTGGTGTAGTTGCCTTTGAAATGTACCGCGTTGTTCAAGTGGTACGCCGAGTTCACCAGCCAGTGCGTGTCAAACACCACGATGGTGTCAACACCCAAAGCACGGCATCGTCTGTCAATTTCGCGATGACCGTCAATGGCCGCTTGGCGCGTGCCTTTTTGCGGCCCGTCCAACTCGCTCAAATACATTGAAGGCACGTGCGTGATTTTGGCGGCGAGTGAAACTTGTCCCATGCTCAAACTCCCCAATGTGGAATGTGATGTGAGCCCATCGACACGGCTATGTTTTTAGGTTCACAAAAAACCTCGTAACTCCAAGTGCCACCTTCACGTCCCGTCCCGCTGGCTTTGGTGCCGCCAAAAGGCTGGCGTAAATCGCGCACATTTTGGCTGTTCACAAAACACATGCCGGCTTCAACAGCGGCTGCGACACGGTGGGCACGACCAATGTTTTCGGTCCATACATAACTCGACAAACCATATTGAATGTCATTGGCCAATTGAATGGCATGCGCTTCATCGCGAAAAGGAATCAAGCAAGCCACAGGACCAAAGATTTCCTCTTGCGCAATCTTCATGCGGTTGTCGACATCGGCAAACACGGTGGGCCAAACGAAGTTGCCTTTCTTCACACGGTCTGAAAGTTCAGGGGCGTAGGCGGGTTTGTCCAAGCCACCACACAACAGGGTGGCACCTTCCTTGGGGCCAAGTTCAATGTAGCTCTTTACTTTGGCCAAGTGCGCTTGACTGATCATGGGGCCAACGATGGTGTTCTCGTCAAGCGGGTCTCCCACTGCAATGCGTTTTGCACGTTCAGTGAACTTCTGTACAAAATCAGCATAGATACTTTGCTGCACCAAGATGCGACTGCCCGCTGTGCAGCGCTCGCCGTTGTTGCTAAAAATCATGAACACCGCGGCATCCAATGCGCGTGGCAAATCGGCATCTTCAAAAATGACAAAGGGTGATTTACCGCCCAACTCCATGCTGAACTTTTTCAGGCCTGCGCTTTGCACGATGCGATTGCCTGTGGCGGTAGAGCCTGTGAAAGAAATAGCACGCACATCGGGGTGTGACACCAATGGCTCACCGGCATCTTTGCCGTAGCCGTGAACCAAATTCAAAACACCAGGCGGCACACCTGCTTCAAGCGCCAGCTCACCCAAGCGTGCAGCCGACATGGGCGAGAGCTCGCTCATTTTCAAAACTGCGGTGTTACCAAAGGCCAGGCAAGGCGCTACTTTCCAAGTGGCCGTCATGAAGGGCACATTCCATGGACTGATCAAGGCGCAAACACCCACCGGATGAAACAGCGTGTAGTTCAAATGTGTGGGCGTAGGATACGTATGGCCATCCACGCGCGTGCACATTTCGGCAAAGTAAGAAAAATTGTCGGCAGCACGTGGCACCAGTTGCTTGCCTGTTTGAGAAATGGTTTGACCACAATCGCGGGTTTCAGTTTCAGCAATTTCGGGCACATGCTTGCCAATGAGTTCGCCTAGCTTGCGCATGATTTTGGCGCGCTCGGTGGCTGGCGTGGCCGCCCATTTTGGAAAGGCTGCTTTGGCAGAAGCGACTGCTTGATTGACTTCATTTTCACCACCAGCGGACACCTCGGCCAAGACTTCTTGAGTGGCGGGATCTCTGGTTTCAAATGTTTGTGAACTGGCTATTTTTTGGCCGTCAATCAAATGGTCAATGCGCATTTTTATTCCTGAATTATTTTGAAGCTAGGTAAATGCTGAGTAGCACCAAAGCTACTCTGCCAATGTGTTGGTCAATTCGCCAACACCTTCAATGCTGGTGACAATCACATCACCCACTTCACAATTGACCACCCCATCTGGCGTTCCTGTCAAAATCAAATCTCCAGGCTGCAGGGTCATGAAGGCGCTGAAATATTCAATCAAAGTGGGCACATCAAAAATCATGTCGCGCGTGTGCCCACTCTGAGTCACTTTGCCATTGACGGTGCTTTGCAAACTCAAGTTCATCGGGTTGCCATAGACATCGTGAATGTCCTTGGCGTCTACCAACCAAGGCCCTATGGGCGTGCAGGTGTCACGGTTTTTCACTCGGA
>CAJCDH010000330.1 GCA_903961095.1 uncultured Burkholderiales bacterium
ACTTCGCCCTTTTCAACGCGCAAGAGTTGCGCATCCAAATGCTTCATCATGCCTTGGCGCGCCAAACTGCCCGCAATTCTTTGGGCCATGGGGGAACTTAAATTGGCAAGCGTCATGCACTCACCTTTTTGGCAGCTGCTTTTTCTGAACGCGCCAACAAATTGCGCGCTTCCTTTTCGTGGGTTTTGACTTCTTCCAAAGTGGCGTGCAAATCTGCCAATTGCGATTCCAATTGCTGACGATGTTCGGCCAACACCACCATGAACTTTTTCAGCTGCGGGCCGGTGTCGCGCGGTGAGTCATACATGTCAATGAGTTCTTTGGCTTCCACCAAGGACAGGCCAAGGCGTTTGGCGCGCAAAGTGAGTTTGAGCCGGGTGCGATCGCGCGAGGAGTAGACCCTGTTGCGCCCGCCTGGCCCTGAACGCTCGGGCTCAAGAAGACCCATGTCTTCATAAAAGCGAATGGCCCTGGTGGTGAGATCGAACTCTTTGGCCAGATCGCTGATAGAAAATTGAGATGCCATGTTCTTTCCACTTTGGGTTGCTCTGAAGGCTTGCCTTCAGCTTGCGCACAGGCGACAGACACGGTCTGCACGCTCGACTTACAATGCCTCCACTGTAATTGACGTTTACGTTAACGTCAATTGTCTGCGGGATTTTTCCCACAACCCAGAATTGACATGAACCAAACCGCCACTCCAAGCCCGAAAGTCAGCGCAGCCGACCTGATTGCAGGCGAAAAAGCCCTGACTTTCCCCCTTGGCACCACCTTGCCTGAATTGGGCCAGGCCTTGGAAGTTGCACCCGGCATCCTTTGGCTGCGCATGGCCTTGCCGTTTGCGCTGGACCACATCAACTTATGGCTCTTGGCAGACACCGAGGAAACGCCATCAGGCTTGCGACATGGTTGGACCGCGGTAGATTGCGGCGTGACCAATCCAGGCACGCAAGAGGCCTGGGGCCAAGTGTTTGCAGGCCCCATGAAAGGCCTGCCCATTTTGCGCGTGGTGGTGACCCACATGCACCCCGACCACATGGGCTTGGCGCATTGGCTCTGTGAGCAATTCAATGCGCCTTTGTACATGAATGCCACCGAATACCAAGCCGCCTTATTGGCCAGCACGGGTGCTTCCAATTTTGGCGGACTCAGCACGCAAAAATTCTATGCAGATCACGGCTGGAACAATCCAACAGACCAAGAACAAGTTCAGGCTCGCGTGTCTTACTACGCCAAGATGGTTCCCAATGTGCCCGAGTCGTATCACCGCCTGATGGAGGGCAGTCAAATTGAAATTGGCGGCAACACATGGCAGTGCATCAGCGGTTGGGGTCACTCACCCGAGCACATGGCGCTTTACTCCCCCAGTGCCAATGTGCTAATCAGCGGCGACATGGTCTTGCCCAAAATCTCCACCAACGTCAGCGTCTACGCCCAAGAACCCGAAGCCAATGCCTTGGCCTTGTTCATGCATTCTTTGAAAAAATTTGATGGCCTGCCAGCTGCAACTTTGGTGCTGCCTTCTCATGGCAGGCCTTTCACAGGATTGCACATTCGCACAGCCCAATTGCTCAAGCATCACGAGGATCGTTTGGACGAAGTGTTGGCAGCTTGCAGCCAGCAAGCCGGCAGCGCTCACGACATGCTCAAAGTCATTTTCAAGCGCCCTTTGGATTTTCACCAAACCACCTTTGCCATTGGTGAATCGGTGGCGCATTTGCATGCCCTTTGGTATGCAGGCAAGATGAAACGCTTTAAGGACGCAGAAGGTATTTGGCGCTTTCAGACCGTCTTGAATTGACAATCAAGCCCAGTTGGCCAAATTCTCTTTTTGCAAAGCTTTGCGTCGCTCGTGGTGATCGGGCAAGATGTCTGAGACCACTTTCCAAAATGCTGGGCTGTGGTTCATTTCATGCAAATGCGCCAACTCATGCACCACCACATAGTCAATGGCCTCGGGTTTTAAATGAATGAGGCGCCAGTTCAAGCGAATAGCGCCATCCACGCGCGCACTGCCCCAGCGTGAACCAGCATTCGACAAACTCAAGCGTCGCCACTGCACGCCCATCAATGGCGCAAAGTGATTGAGCCTTTGCTCAAACAATGTTTTGGCCTCCCGCATGAGCCAAGCTTGCACAGCATCTCTCATTTGCGAGGCTTCTGCGCTGTGGGGCAAGGCCAGCAGCAATTGGCGTTGGTCATTCAATTCACTTCGACCATTTTGCGGGCTCAGTTGCAACTGAATGGGCGCACCCAAATAGTCAAGGCTGGCACCTTCACGCCATTCAATTTGTCGAATATTTTTTTGACGCTCCTGCAATTCAGCCCACTTGCGCAGCACCCACTCACCGCGTTCTTGCAGGCCCATTTCCACCTCTTTCAAGGTAACCCACTTGGGCGCACGCACTTCCAGCCCATCGGGGCCCACTACAAAACCAATAGAGCGGCGCCGAACACGCTGAAACAAATAGGCCACGCGCATCCCTTCCAAAACGGTTTCACGATTGGCCTTGGGGTGTGCGATGGCAATTGGGTCAGACAGCGAAACTGTGCTGCTCGCATTCAGGGACTGATTGAGCGGGCCTGGTTCAACAGCAGGCGGTATCGATTTGAAAGGCTTGGAAGTTGGTCGTGCTTTGCCAACTGAAGGCGGGGCAGGCTCGGCAGTTGAACTGAAAAAATCAAGAACCAGTTGAAGCGGGTTGCGCATGGTTGAACTTAACTCAAGCGTCTGAATAAGCCTCAGGATCTAGCCGGCGCATTTCCGACTCAATCCAGTCTTCCACCTCTTGCATCAACTCTTCGGGTTGACGGCCTTTGCTGGAAATGACTTTTCCAATGGAGATGTCGACAATGCCTGGCTTTTTCACAAAAGCTTTGGTGGGCCAACACTTGGCAGAGGTCACAGCAATTGGAATGACCGGCACGCCAGCCTCAATGGCCAAGCGCGTGCCGCCTGTTTTGTAAACACCTTTTTGGCCACGTGGAATGCGGGTGCCTTCAGGAAACATGATGACCCAAACACCTTGATCCATCAGGCGTTTGCCTTGCGTCACCACTTTGGTGAAAGCCTGTGCGCGTTGACTGCGGTCAATGTGAATCATGTCCATGCGCCCCATGGCCCAACCAAAAAAGGGCACGCTGAGCAATTCTTTTTTGAACACATAGGCCAACGGGTGCGGCATGATGGCCGGCATTAAAAATGTTTCCCATGTGGATTGGTGCTTGACCAACAAAATGACAGGATCTTTTTCGCCAAGCGGTAAATTTTCCATGCCTGTGATGCGGTTCTCAATGCCCAATATGAAAGTCCCACTGTTGATGGCATTGCGCAGCCATGCGGCACACCACCAATACAAACGGCTGCTGCTGATGAACATGGAAGCAAACACCACCACCAAGGCCCAAGGGACGACCGTGACCGTCATCCACACCATGTGTATGAGTGACCGAATGAAGTTCATAGTGCGGGTTCCACTGATTTTTTCAAGAGCACATCGACAAAGGCATTGAGATCAAAGTGCATGTGTGTGCCTGCTGGAAACACTGATGGTAAAGCTTGCCCACGCAATGCTTCAGACTTGCCCGTTAGAACCAAATGCGGTATGCAGCCTGCAGTCTCAGCGGCCATCATGTCGTTCAGCGTGTCTCCCACAAAGGGCACGCCCTGTATTTCAAGGCCAAATCGCTCTGCAATTTGTTCAAGCAAACCCGGCATGGGTTTGCGGCAATTGCAGCCGTCAGTAGGCGCATGCGGGCAATAAAAAATAGCGTCCACACGTCCACCCACGGCAGCCAGTTGTTTGAGCATGCGTTTGTGAATGGCGTTCATGGCCGCCACGTCCATCAAGCCACGGCCAAGCCCCGATTGGTTGGTGGCAATGACCACGTGGTAGCCCGCATGGTTCAAACGACTGATAGCCTCCAATGCGCCTGGCAGTGCACGCCACTCTTCGGGGCTTTTGATGTACTCATCACTGGTGTAGTTGATGGTGCCATCGCGATCAAGAATGACGAGTTTCATGAGACCAAACGCGACAAATCAGCCACGCGGTTCATGGCCACATGCAAACACTTGAGCAAGCCCTGACGGTTCAAGCGCACGTCCATTTCTTCGGCGTTCACCATGACGTCGTCAAAGAAGGCATCGACAGGTGAGCGCAATGCGGCCAAGGTTTTCAGTGAGCCGGTGTAATCGCCTGCATTGAACAATGCCTCCGACTCAGGCAGCAAGCGCTGCATGGCGTGATGCAAATCTTGCTCGGCTGTTTCTTTGAGCAAGGCAGGGTTGACATGCGCGTCTACTTCGTTGGCCTTCTTTAAGATGTTGCCAATGCGTTTGTTGGCAGCGGCCAATGCGGGGCTTTCGGGCAAGGCGGCAAATGCACGCACCGCCGCCAGCAATTTGGGAACTTGGCCCAAACGTGCAGGATGCAAAGCCAATACCGCATCGACTTCTTGAGCGCTAAAGCCTTGCTCGCGCAAAGAGCCTGCCAAGCGGTCAAACAAAAAGCTTGCTAAGGCGTCTGAGGGATCGCTAATTTTGTCGCCAAACACAGGGACCGCCAGCGCCAGCAATTGGCGCCAATCGAGTGCCAGGTCTTTTTCTATTAGCATGCGAATGACACCCAAGGCATGGCGGCGCAAAGCAAAGGGGTCTTTGTCGCCACTGGGCAAATTGCCAATGCCAAACATGCCCACCAAGGTTTCGAGTTTGTCGGCCAGTGCCACCACCAA
>CAJCDH010000331.1 GCA_903961095.1 uncultured Burkholderiales bacterium
AACATCATGACTAAACTTCTCGCTACCTTGATCATTGGCACATTCTCAATGGCTGCTTTTGCCGCAACACCCGCTACGTCCGCTACGCCTGCAACACCTGCAACACCTGCGGCACCTGTCAAAGCCGAAGCTAAAGCCGAAGCCAAAGCAGATGCAAAAGTAGTGGCCAAAACGGAAGTCAAAGCTGAAGCCAAAACAGAATCAAAGAAGGCTGAAAAAACAGCCAAAGAAGTGGCAAAAGACGCTGCCAAGAAGTAATTCACTTCTCACTTCTAATCACCCTTACAGGGTGACCCACAGACATAGCCCCTTAGCAGGGCTCTGTCTTTTTCATGACGGCAAGGCATCGGGCGATCGACTAAGATTCGGGTTTCAAATTAAACTTACCTTGTAACTTCTTGATGTCCTTCTTTCCAAGCATGAACCACCGTGGTGTGTGGATCACCACCCTCATGGCGTCTTCCGTTCTAATGATCAGCATGGGTAGTCGCCAATCCATGGGTCTTTATGTAGGGCCACTCAACACCGACACCGGTTTAGGCATTGTGGCGATTAGTTTGGCCATGGCTATCAATCAATTTGTTTGGGGTGCTGTTCAACCCATTGCTGGCGCTTTCGCCGACAAATACGGGCCTCGCCCTGTTTTGTTCTATGGCTTGCTGATCTTGGTAATCGGCTCTGCCCTCACGCCATTGATTTCAAGCAGCTGGGGCCTCATCATCACTTTAGGTCTCATTACCGCAATGGGTTCTGGCGCATGCAGTTTCTCAGTATTACTGAGTGCGGCGGCACAGCGCATTCCTGCAGAATCCCGTGGTGTGGCCTCAGGCATCATCAACGCTGGCGGCTCGTTTGGTCAATTTGTCTTTGCACCCATTATCCAAAAGCTCATTCAATGGGTGGGCTGGATGGGCTCCATGTGGGCCATGGCAGCTGTCACCTTGCTGGCAATCCCTTTGCTCAACCGCCTCACAAGCGACACACACGCCCCTGCCAAAGCCCCCGACCCAGAGGGTGGCCTGAAAAAAGCAGTGTCCGACGCCATGCGCAATCCCAGCTATTTGCTGCTGCACTTGGGCTTCTTCACGTGTGGTTTTCACATTGCATTTTTAGTCACGCACTTGCCAACCGAAGTGGGTTTGTGTGGCTTGTCGCCTGCTGTTGCCAGTTGGTCACTGGCCATCATTGGCTTGGCCAACATTGCAGGCAGTCTCTATGCTGGCTCATGCGTCAATCTGTATCGCAGCAAATATGTGCTGGCCGTCATGTATGGCTCTCGAGCAGTTCTCATTGCCTTGTACCTGGCTGCTCCCAAAACAGAGTGGACTTTTTATGCTTTTGCCGTTGGCTTAGGCTTTACTTGGCTGGCCACTGTGCCCCCCACTGCCGCCTTGGTTGGTAAACTTTTTGGCATTCGATATTTGGCTACGCTGTTTGGCCTCACTTTGCTGTCGCACCAAATAGGTGGTTTTTTGGGAGCCTATTTGGGTGGGCTTGTTTTTGAAGCCAACCATGATTACCAATGGATGTGGTGGGCCGACATTGCCTTGTCGGCCATGGCTGCCTTTATCAATTTGCCCATCAAAGAAGCGCCCATTGTCAAAATGAAGGCTGCTTGAAAACGGTTTTCTTGCTAGCCAAAATCGCCCTATCAGTCATATCAGTCATATCAGTCATATCAGTCATATCAGTCTTAACAGTCTCAACGTTGAGGCATGTCTTTCACAGAAAAGCCCAAGCTGATGGTGGCGTCTTCGGGTATGGGGGGCATGGTGCTGTTCCAGCGTTCCCATTCTGACCTCATTGCCGCAAGGCGTTCGGGGTCTTGTTTGGCTAAGTTGGCACGCTCTCTTGCATCGGCCACTACATTGAACAAGTAATCGTTGCCATCGACGCGCAAATATTTCCAATCACCCATGCGCAAAGCGCGTTGACCTCGATGGTTCATGCGCCAGTAAAGGGGGCGTTCAAAAGTAGCTTCTGGGTTAGTCAGGACGGTTTTCAATGAAATTCCATCAAACGGATATTCAGCATGTGCACTGCCACCCCCTATCTCCACCAAGCTTGCAGACCAGTCCATGGTCATGCAGTGCTGGGCGCAGGTGCTGCCCGGATGGGCAATGCCTTCTGGCCAATGTGCAATCCAAGGCACTCGAATTCCGCCTTCTGTCAGGTCCATTTTGCCGCCCACGAGTGGCCAGTTGTCACTGAACCTTTCGCCGCCGTTGTCGCTGGTAAACACAATCAAGGTGTTGTCGAGTTGACCCGTTTCTTCAAGCGCATTGACCACCCACCCAATACCTTCATCCATGTGGTGAATCATGCGGTGATAGGTCTGTATGTTGCCACCCTGCAGGTGAAAAATATTGTCCTTGATGGATTGCGCTAATTCGTGGTCTTCGCGTGTTTCCCAGGGCCAATGCGGTGCCGTGTAGTGCATGCTTAGGAAAAACGGTTGTGTGCTGTCTTGCGCCATGCGCTTTACAAAGTCGACCGACTTGTTGGAAATCAAATCGGTGAGATAACCTTCATGTGGCTGCTCTTCTTCACCCACCCACAAATCGTGAGCGCCGGTCGAGGCGCAATGTGTGAAGTAATCGACACCGCCAGCCATAGGACCGAAAAACTCATCGTAGCCTGAGCGCAAAGGCCCAAACGCGGGGGGATATCCCAAGTGCCATTTACCAATTAAAGCAGTGCGATAGCCTTGCTCTTTGAGCAGCGAGGGCAATGTTGGGTGAGATGACGGCAAACCCAATGTGGTGCTGGTTCTTGCTTTGCTGTTAATTGGCTCTTCGGCAGCGCCTCTTAAACGATACTGGTACCTGGCTGTCATAAGCCCAAATCGGGTGGGTGAGCACACAGGCGAGTTGGCATAGCCATCCGAAAATTTCAAACCCTTGGCCGCCAATTGGTCTAAGACAGGCGAAACTTTGCCAAAGCTTGCATCACGACCGCCATAACAGCCCAGATCCGCAAACCCCAAGTCGTCGGCCACAATAAAAATGATGTTGGGGCGTTTCATGCACAGTCCTTGAAAGTGATGTGTGCAATTTTTACACGAAATGGAACCTGCCAAAGTTCTGAGCCACCCGAAACTAAAAGCCGCCTAATAGAGCCATCGCTTGAGCATCTCGGGTGTTGGTGGGCCAATCACTTTTTGCAAATTACCTTTGGCATCTATCATCACAACACAAGGTAAGAAGCACGGCATTAGCGGGGCGTGAAACCCAGAAGCCATAAAGAAGACCGAAGTCGTGTGTTCAGTGCTTCATGCCAGAGTGACCACCATGAGGCGCTTTCGCAGGCGCGCTCATGCTGCGAGCAGGTGCTTTGACTTCCAAGGTTTGGCGTTTGCCATCCTTGGTTTCAAAGATGAGCGTGAGGGGCACAGCATCGCCCTCTTTCACTTGTGATTTGAGGTCCATCAACATGACGTGATAGCCGCCAGGCTTGAGTTCAACCGCTTTGCCCATGGGCAAGGCCAAGCCATCAACGGCGCGCATTTTCATGACACCGCCGTCCATGGCCATTTCGTGCACTTCAACAATGCCAGCTGCAGTCGATTTAGCGCTGACCAACTTGGCATCTTGCGCCGATTGCAACTTCATAAATGCACCCGTGGCTTTTTGCTGGGGTACTGTGGCACGAACCCAAGGCTCGGACACCGTGACTTGGGCAGATGCGACAAAAGCGGCCAAGGCCAAGAACATCAACAATGTAAAACGCTTCATGATCATTCTCCGTCTGAGAGTTGACACTCTGGGTCAAACTCTTTGAAATAAACACTGAACTCAATTGCTTTCTGTGCAAGCCAACAGGCCTGCAGAAAACCAGGTGTGAAATTTCAGACGGCAGGCGGTCCGCGGGAGGGAAGTGGTGGCGCAGTGCGCGCTGCAATCAGTGCTGCGGCAATGGGGTGAAGGGCATAAGCCAAAGGACTGGAGTGATCAAATGAAGTAGCGCCAGTTTGCAAAGTCAGAAACACGGGCGCACACAAAGGACAGTCCATGTTGGTAGCCTGCAGGGGATCGGCACCCTCTTCGCCAGAGGCCACCATTTTCATACCACCTGCACTTGAACACACCATTTGGGTTTCAGTCGGATTCAAAATAGGTGAAGCAATGGCCACACCCATAAACAGCGCAAACCAAACTAGCACTATGCGTGCTAAAAGTTTGTGGCTGGTGGCGTTGGTCATGAGGCAAATTATCGCTGAATTAAGTAGCTTCAAGTGAGTCAGGCCATTAAAAAATCTTTAGAAAAGGGCCTTGGCATACGAGCCAAAGCCCAATTTAGAAAGCAAATTTATTTGACTTCGGAAATAAAGTTTTCGGAAGTGCGGCGCACCTTCTTCATGTTAACCAACCAGTCTTTGTCGGCTTCACGATAGCCCAATGGCAATAGAACCGTGCTGCGAAGTCCGCGCGATGCCAAATCCAAAATCTCATCAACAGCCTTTGGATTGAAGCCCTCCATAGGGGTGGCATCAACTTCTTGTTCAGCAGCAGCAATTAAGGCTGTTCCCAAAGCAATATAAGACTGCTTGGCAGCATGTTGAAAATTGACATCGGGTCCTTTTGCTGGATAGTTCTTCAGCAACATCTGACGGTAGGCTTCTGCGCCTTCATTCACAAACCCACGCACTTCATTGTTGTAGTCAAACATCATGTTGATGCGATCGGCGGTGTAATCGTTCCAAGCGGCAAACACCAAAACGTGGGAGCCTTCCGTAATTTGGGCCTGGTTGTTGGCTGCTGCTTGAATTTTGGCGCGAACTTCTTTGTTGGTAACCACAATCACTTCGTAGGGCTGCAAACCGCTTGATGTTGCGGTCATGCGAATAGCTTCCAAAATGCGTTGCACTTTGTCTTCTGGGACGGCCTTGGTCGGGTCCATTTTTTTGGTGGCGTAACGCCAATTGAGGGCTTGAAGCAAATCCATGATGAGTTTTCCAATGTTTAAAACAGCCTCGGAGTTTAAACCAATCGTGAAATTTCCTCAGGTGCTGTCTCAAGCAGCCTGTAAGTGTCTATTTCGTCTTATTCAGCGGTTAGGATTGGTTCATGTCGAATTGGCTCCCTCTCATTGCAACGCTGTTCATTCAGGCCATGGTGGCCATGGCCTTGCTGACGCTGCCTGTCATGGCCCCCGTCGCTGCCAAGGCTTTGGATATTTCACCTGCCTTGGTCGGGTTCTACATCGCCATCACTTATGCGGGGGCGATGCTTGCAAGCCTTTCATCGGGTACGACTGTGAGCCGTTTGGGGCCCATACGGGTCAGCCAATGGGGTCTGCTGCTGTGTGCACTTGGTTTGAGCTTGTGTGCAGTGCCTTATCTGCCTGTCATTGCATTGGGTGCCTTTCTCATTGGCCTGGGTTATGGCCCCATCACACCTGCCAGTTCACAAATTCTGGCGCGCACCACACCTCCAGACCAAATGGCTTTGGTTTTTTCCATCAAACAAACTGGTGTTCCTGTGGGTGCCATGATGGCCGGTGCGCTGGTGCCAACAATGATGTTGAACATCGATTGGCAAATGAGTTTGCTTGTTGTTGCACTGGCTTGTTTGATCAGTGCTGCGCTGGCTCAGTTGATGCGTCAATCTACAGACGATCAGCGACAACCAGGCTTGCCTTTTGAAATGGGCACCCTGACACGTCCGATTCGGATGGTGCTGGGTCATCGCAATTTAGCCACCATGGCCACTTGTTCCTTCATGTTTTCGATTGTGCAATTGTCACTGACCACTTACTTGGTGACCTATCTGCACAAAGACCTGAGTTACGGCATGGTGAGTGCTGGGCTCTTGCTTTCGGTCACTCAGTTTGGCGGTATTGGTGGCCGAATTGCATGGGGGGTTGTTTCTGATCGATGGCTGGGAGCGCCAAAAACGCTGGCCCTGTTAGCATGCATCATGGCCCTTAGTGCATTGGTCACTGCACTGCTTTTACCCACCCTTCCCCTCTGGGGTATTTGGATCACCCTGATCGCCTTTGGGGCCTCAGCCATTGGTTGGAACGGGGTTTATTTGGCCGAGGTAGCGCGCCAAGCACCAGCGGGAAAAGCCAGCATGGCAACAGGTGGTACCTTGACCTTTACCTTTTTAGGTGCGGTTGTTGGATCGCCTATTTTTGGCATGCTGTCTTCTTTGTTCGGCACATACCAAGCGGGCTTTTTGGCTTTGGCTTTGCCCTCGTGTGTGTGTGCTTGGATGTTAATGAGTTTAAAAAACAAACCGACGCTTAGCCACGAATAAGGTCGACCGCTTTTTCTGCAATCATGATGGTAGGCGCATTGGTATTGCCGCTTATCAATTGCGGCATCACTGAAGCGTCTACAACACGCAAAGCGCTTAGACCGTGCACGCGAAGCTCAGAATCAACCACCGCCAGAGGGTCTTGCACAGAGCCCATTTTGCAAGTACCTACGGGGTGGTATTCGGTGTCTGAATGGTCCCTTAAAAAGGATTGAATTTTGTCGGGTTGATCGTGATGAACTGGATACAGCATTTCACCGCGATAAGACTCTAAAGCTGCCGAGGCCATGATTTTCAAGCCCATCTGGGTAGCGCTCGCTAAGGTTACGAGATCATCTGGATGCTTTAAAAATGCAGGGTCAATGAGCGGTTTGTCCATCGGATTGCGACTTGCCAATGTGACCGTGCCACGGCTTTTAGGGCGCATCAGCGTCACGTGCAGGGTGTAGCCATGCCCCAGGTGCATCTTGCGCGCATGGTCATCCACAATGCCTGTGCACAAGGCCAATTGAATATTTGGGTGAGCTGAGTTGCCCTCGGTAGATACAAAGCCTTGGGTTTCGGAAACATTGGAAGTGATCCAGCCTGTGCGCTTTGATCGCCACTCCAAGATGGCTTTGACCAAGTTCAATGCGCCCGTCAAAGAAAAGCCCATGGCCTCATTGATTTTCGATGTTTTGTAAATCAACACCGTCGTAATGTGATCTTGCAGGTTTTGTCCAACCCCTGGCAAGTCATGGACCAATGGAATACCCAAATCTTGCAAATGCCCAGCAGGGCCAACGCCCGAAAGCATGAGCAACTGCGGTGAACCAAAAGCGCCGCCCGCCACAATGACTTCTTTGCGCGCCAGAACTTCGTGAGTCACACCGTTGCTGAGGTACTTCACGCCTACAGCACGCTTGCCCTCAAACACAATTTGAGTTGCATGAGCCTGCGATATGACATGCAGATTGTGTTGTTGGCGATGCGGGTCTATGTATGCGCGGGCCGCATTCCAACGCTCTCCGCCTTTTTGAGTGACTTGGGCGGGTGAGACGCCAAATTGTTGTTCACCGTTGTAATCTTCATTGAACGGAATGCCTTGTTCATTGCAAGCTTGAACAAATGCCTGATTGAGGGGGCTGGGACTTCGCAAATAGCTGACATTGAGGGGTCCGCCCACACCACGGTAGGCGTTTTCACCAAAGCACTCATTGTTTTCCGATTTTTTGAAGTAGGGCAAAACATCTTGGTATGACCACCCCTGGTTGCCAAGCTCTGACCAATTGTCATAGTCACGCGCATTGCCACGCGTGTAAACCATGGCATTGACAGACGAGCTGCCACCCATCACTTTGCCGCGTGGCTGAAAACCTTTTCGGCCATTGAAGCCCGCTTGAGGCACTGTTTCGTAGCCCCAACTGTTGATATTCAATGAGGCGGTGGCTGCAAAGCCTAAGGGTGCTCTGACAAACACAGAATCGTCTGATCCTCCGGCCTCAAGCAAGCACACAGATGTGTTTAAATTTTCTGCGAGCCGGCCTGCAACACAACAACCTGCTGAGCCACCACCCACGATCACATAATCAAATTCTTGCTGAGTCATCCCAATCACCTTGCTTCTAAACGGTAAAAAATGCGGCCGCTCTGAGCCATTTATAAGTGATTCAATTGCAAACTCCTAGGGGTAATACCCTGTTCATTTCTAACGCAAAGGGCATACTTTCAACATTCTTCAACTTGGCATGACGATCTTGAATTCTGCTGTCCAAAAACTACAACAGCAAAGCCCGCCTTATATCGATCGCAAGCGATGGGCGTGGTTAATTTCAGTCATTGGCCCAGCCATTTCACTGGTGGGTACCGTGTCAGTTTCCGCCTTGAATGTTGGCACTTGGGTTTTGTTTTTCCCATTGGTTTTCTTTTACGCTTTGGTCCCTCTTTTGGATTTTGTCATTGGCGAAGACACCAGCAATCCACCAGAGTCTTCTATTGCTGCGCTTGAAGCCGATCCTTATTACAGAGGGATCACCTATGCAACGATTCCTGTTCTATGGGTTTCGGTCATTTTCAACTGCATCTTTCTTTGCTCCCATTCATTGAACCTCATGGAATGGATAGCCACAGTCATTGCCACTGGTTCAGTCTTAGGATTTGGCCTCAATGTAAGCCATGAATTGGGCCACAAACTGCAAAAGACACCCCGCAAAATTGCGCTTTTCAACACAGCCCTTGGTGCTTACGGTCACTTCTCGATTGAGCACAACAGAGGCCATCACCGGCATGTCAGCACCCCTGAAGATCCCGCATCGTCCAAAATGGGCGAAAGCATTTATCGATTTGCGTGCAGAGAAATTCCTGGTGCTGCCCTTCGAGCATGGCGGCTTGAAGCCGATCGACTCCATCGCCAAAACAAGTCTGTTTGGCACTATGAGAATGAAATTCTTCAAGCACTTTGCATCACCCTCTTGGTGCATGGCACGCTCATCCAACTTTATGGCCTTGAAATGCTGATGGTTCTGGTACCCGTGGCATTGTGGGGCGCGTTTCAATTGACATCAGCCAATTATGTAGAGCACTACGGCATTCAAAGATTGAAAACAGCGCAAGGCAGCTATGAAAGTTGCCAACCTCATCATTCATGGAACAGCAATCACTTGGTTTCCAACTTGGTGTTGTTTCAACTTCAACGACATTCTGACCACCATGCCTACCCTGGTCGCAGTTACCAATCACTGCGCGATTTTCCGCAACTTCCTAGATTGCCTTCTGGTTATTTTGGTATGTTTTTCTTAGCCTATTTGCCACCTCTATGGTTCCGCGTCATGGACCCTCTGTTGGTCAAAACACTGGCTGGCGATGCATCCAAGATCAACTTTTTACCCAGTGCCAAGAGTCGATTGACTCAAAAGTATGGGCTAGTTGGCTAGTCGACACTTTGAAACTCAGTATGGGGCAATCAATGCGTCGCGCCCATTGCAATTTTGAGATCTGATTCACCCAATTGGGCATGCTTGGCCAACATTGGAATGACGCAAAGCAAGGCGTCTCTGAGTGTGCTTGCCGACATGCTAGAAAGCGTTGCCCCAGAGCGCTTGGCAGCCTGGCTAGGCAACAAAGGCACATGGATAAAGCCACTGGCCACATTTTGATCTTTCAATGCATGTTGCAGGGCATAAAAAACTTGGTTGCACACAAACGTACCCGCAGTTTGCGAAACAGAGGCTGGGTAATCATGTGACTTCAATGTGGCAACCATTTTTTTTATGGGAAGCGTTGAAAAATAAGCTGCAGGCCCTCCTGCAATCACAGGCATATCAACAGGTTGTTCGCCTTCATTGTCAGAAATTCTAGCGTCACACACATTGATGGCTACACGCTCTATCGATAGATCACTTCGGCCATCGGCTTGCCCCAATGCAAGCACAATCTGGGGCTGATGATGTTTCAATGCTTGTTCAAGCGCCTCTATTGACTTTGAAAAAACACAAGGCAATTGAACACACACCAAATCACACTCGCTCACCCTGCTGCCGTGCAGCAGCTTGGCCACTTCCCAAGATGGATTTTCTACTTCACCGCCAAAAGGCTCAAAACCAGTGATAAGGATCTTCAATGTTGACTCCAAGAGCGCGTTGTAAAGTTTAAAGCGTGTTGTTGGCAACGGAATGGCGATCCCACAATGCACGGCGCCAATAAAGAGTTAAGGCAATAGTCAGTATCAAGCCAAGTGCCGAATAAAGCCCTGCCGTATAGACATAGCCAATGCCTTCGACCAATGGGCCACTGACCAACAAACCTATTGGCAAGCCCCAAATAGCCAACATGCGCATGCCCATCACTCGGCCATGAAAAGCAGGCTCTGTGGCACGCAGCATCACTGCGGCCAATGGTGTCATGCACAGACTTTGCACAAAACCTGCCAGCATCAAAATGAGCATGCCAAAGTACAAGTTGCTTGTGAAAGCAAACATGAGGTCCAACAAAAACCACACACTCGAAGCAATGATCATGGTTTGCGATGCGCGAAATTTGAATTTGTGCGTGCTCAAAGTGAGTGACGCCATCAAGCCACCAAACGCAAAACTTGCGCCCAAAAATCCCAGCCCAGTTTGGTTGGTTAGGAAGATGTTTTTGGCCGCATACGGTAGCAGCCCCAATGAAAAAGGGAAGGCCAGCAAGTTAACCAAAAATGCCACGGCCATCGCACCCATGAGGATGGGTTTGTGCCAAACATAGGTGAATGCCGATTTCAAGTCTTGCAGCGGACTGGCCAATGCAGGCGCATCTGCGACTGGCTTCACATCGTCAACACCTTGAGAAAGCCAAAAGCTGATGACATACAAAACAGTGACAACCACGTAAGCGGATGTCATTCCCAAAACAGCCACAATGCCTGCACCAGCCAATGCGCCGGCAATTCTGGCAGATTCAGAAGTCATTCTAGAAATACCAAGTGCCCCCATGAGTTGTGCTGCAGGCAATGTTTTGGCAATCAATGCATTGCGCATCATTTGATCGGAGGGCCTGATAGTGCCCACAATGGCAGACAAAATGAGCACCCGCTCTGGGGTCAGTGCTTGAAAGTATGAAAGCAACATGATGACCAATGCCATCAAAGCGTAGATGGCTCTTGTAGACCACATCATGCGCCGGTAACCTATGCGATCACAAACCACACCAAAGACGGGGGCCAACAAAGAACCTAAATATTGCAAGGAGCCGTAAACAACCAGCATCAAGACAGAACCGGAGGCTGACAAGATGTACCACCCTAAAAGAATGGTTTCCATTTCAAAGGCCCACGAGGTTGCCAAATCGGCCGGCCATTGGTATCGAAAGCTTTTGACTCGAAAGGAATCACGCCAATTTAAATGTGGTGGCGTAGAAGTGTTTGTCATGTCCGATCATTGTAGGCAAGCTGGCGGCCAACCCATGAAGCCCTGAATTAGAGCTTCTTGTCTTCATGCCATTGCTGGTTCTTTGGTATCAATGGGCACATAGCCCATTTCAGTCAGGGCGTCGGCCAATTGCGCCACGCTGCGCGCAGGGTTGTGCAGCTTCTCTAGACCAAACAAGCCAATGCGGAAAGTCATGAAGTCTTTGGGCTCATCGCATTGCAAAGGCACTCCGGCCGCAGTCTGCAAGCCTAAAGAGAGGAATTTTTTGCTGTTTTGAATGTCGGCATCTTGGGTGTAGCTCACAACCACACCGGGAGCTTGAAACCCTTTTGCAGCCACACTTTTGAAGCCAACGGACTCTAAGAGATGCCGAACTTGCTGTCCCAGTTCGTGCTGCTCTTGCTTGACCTTGGCGAACCCATAAGCCTGCATTTCCTTCATCACATCACGCAATTGGGCAAGCGCATCTGTGGGCATGGTAGCGTGGTACATGTGAGTGCCAGACTCATAAGCTTCCATGATTTGCAACCACTTTTTAAGGTCACACGCAAAGCTAGAGCTTTGGGTGGCATCAATGGCTTGGCGAGCCCGCTCGCTCAACATGACCATGGCGCAACAGGGCGATCCGCTCCAACCCTTTTGGGGTGCGCTGATCAAGATGTCTACACCTGTCGACTTCATGTCAACCCACATAGCGCCAGATGCAATGCAGTCCAACACCAACAGGCCACCCACTTTGTGAACAGCTTCGCTCAGGCGCGTCAAATAGCCATCGGGGAGCATCAAACCTGCAGACGTTTCGACGTGCGGGGCAAAGACAACAGCAGGCTTTTCTGCAGCAATTTGAGCTTCAACTTCTTCAATAGAGTGTGGGGCCCATGCAGATTGAGTGTCAGCACTTTGCTGACGCGCTTTCAAGACGATGGATTGGCTGGGAATACCGCCCATGTCGAAAATTTGAGTCCAGCGATAACTGAACCAACCATTGCGAATGACCATGACTTTTTGGCCATGTGCAAATTGCCGAGCTACCGCTTCCATGCCAAAGGTGCCACTGCCAGGCACCAAGGCCACTGAGTGGGCCGCATAAACATCCTTCAAGATGGTGGAGATGTCTTTCATCACACCCTGAAAGCGCTTGGACATGTGATTGAGGGCTCGATCTGTGTAAACCACAGAAAATTCAAGCAAGCCATCGGGGTCAATGTTGGGCAATAAAGCGGGCATGGTCATTCTCCTAAGAATGAAAGAGGAACCTTATAGTCTAATCAATGAGCCTTAAAAAGTCTTCTATCCACTCAAACTATGCATTGAAATGACCACAAATTCAAGGGTTATTACTTACTTGAACCATTTTTTGAAGCACTAGGATCGAACCAAAGGAATATTTCGCATGTCAACTTGCCCTTATAGCCAAGCCTCTTTGAGACAGAATTTAAAGTCAATTCTGCTTCTGTGCTGCTTAATGCCCACTCTTGTTTGGGCCCAAGCTTGGCCCACCAAACAACCTATCAAATTGGTCGCTGTCTTTCCACCTGGTGGCTCAGTCGATCAAGTTTCACGCATCATTGCACCCGTCTTGTCTCAGCAATTGGGGCAAAGTGTCATTGTTGAAAACAAAGGCGGCGCCTCTGGTGTGATTGGCACTTCTGCCGTGTTGTCTGCACCAGCCGATGGCTACACATTTGCAGTTGTTTTTGACACGCATGGCGTCAATCAAAGCTTGATGCCCAACATGCCCTACGAAAGCAAAAGAGATTTGGTGCCATTGATTTTGGTGGGCACTTCTGCCATGGTTCTGACTTCCAACGTTGGCAACGAATACAAAACATTTGCCGATGTGGTGGCTGCCGCAAAAGCCAAAAAGAATGTGTCATTTGGCACCATTGGGAATGGCAGCTTAGGTCACTTGGCCATGGCCTTGCTTGCTAAAAATGCCAACCTTGAGTTCAACCACATTCCCTACAAGGGCGGCGGCCCCCTCATGACAGATGCTGTTGCAGGCCACGTTCCTTTGGCAATGGGCACCGTGTTCTTGAGCAAGCCGCACATTGACAACAAACGCATTCGCCCACTGGCTGTGACTTCATTGAAACGGGTACCCGAGTTTCCCGAAATTCCAACCATCGCCGAGGCTGGCTTTCCTGGGTTTGAAGCGCCTGCCTGGTGGGCCTTACTGGCTTCAAGCAAAACGCCTCCAGAGATCGTGAAGCGCATGAACGAAGAGTTGAACAAAGTTTTGCAGAATGCTGAGGTGTCTCAAAGATTAAGTGCTCAGGGCATTGAAATTTCAGGTGGCACTGTAGACAAAGCCAAGACCTTCATTGACAAACAAATAGACACATGGGCCAAAGTGGTACGTGAAAACAACATCAAACCAGATTAATCAAGCAACACCCTTATGAAATAGGGCCTTGCGCCCTATTTTTTATGTCTCTTCCGGTGTTATCTCCAATGCAACCAACAACCTGGCCACCATGTTGTATGCCGCAATGGCGGTAGTCAGTTCAACAATTTCGGTGTTGTTCAGGCGCCCGTGCAAATGCTTGAACAAGTCAGGGTCGACTTTCACATTCAATGTCATTTGAGCGGCATATTGCACGACCCACTTTGACATTTGATCGAAGGCTTCGTCATGAACACCGCTTGCTGGATGGTTGGCAACAGCTCGTTCCAATCCATCTAGTTCAGCTTGAGTGCCTCCCGCATTGAGAAAGTCGGGGGCATGGTGGTGGTACTCATAATGCGCACCAGTTAACAGGGCAACGGTGCAAATGCCAAGCTCGCACAATTTGCGAGATGCTGACAAGCCCGTTCTGACATTGCGCATGTAAGTGTTCCAGCCAGCTGCAACTGGCTCGCTCCACAAAAGGGCCTTGTCAAGGTTGAGCAACTCTCCGCCGCGGCGAGCCAAGATGGCGTCAACCAATTCTTGAGGCTGAGCAAGTTGCTCAGGGGTCCAATCAGGAATGCGCATTTGAAAGTCCTTGTCTAGTTATCGGTAAAAGGCTTCTACCTTGCCCTTGAGTTTCATGAGCAAGGGCTGGCCTTTTCGGTCAAGGGCCTTCCCTGCTGGCACTTTGATCCAAGATTCACTGATGCAGTATTCCTCAACGTCTTTTCTTTCTTTGCCATTGAAACGAATTCCAATTTCATGTTCAAAAACAGCGGCATTGTAAAAAGGGCTTCGAGCATCAATGCAAAGATGGTCGGGCAGCTCGGGGCGTGAATTGATATCGCTCATGTTTTGAATGATTCTGAGTTGGCAAACAAGCCCCAATTGTCCTGCATTTTGAGGCCATTGAAGCCCCCTACTTTGGCTCGCCCCTTGGCGACATCGATTGGCCACAGAGTTTGTCTTGGGGTATGTGGGGCAGCGCTTGCGAATTGGGTTGAGGCCCAATTTGGTCTGACCAATTAGGGTAAATTTGGATAAGAAACTAGACCTAAGAGTGTGATACTGACATGCAAATTAAGTAGTTTGGCCCTGCAAAGTCAATGCAGGTCAGTTTTATCAGGGAATTTCTAATGGCCAGTGTATCGATCCGATCCGTCAAAAAGAATTTTGGCGATGTTCCAATCCTTCACGGTGTTGACATTGAAATTGAAGATGGCTCTTTTACCGTCTTGGTAGGTCCTTCGGGCTGCGGCAAGTCAACTTTGCTGCGCATGATTGCTGGATTAGAGGAAATTAACAGTGGTCAAATCAACATTGGCAGCCGCCAAGTTAACGACCTACCACCTAAAGAGCGCGATATCGCCATGGTTTTCCAAAACTATGCGCTTTACCCCCACATGAC
>CAJCDH010000332.1 GCA_903961095.1 uncultured Burkholderiales bacterium
AAGGCCATTTCATTTTCAATTGACAAGGAGAAATTCAATGAGCACTCAACATGATCCGGTTGTGATCGTTAGCGCAGCCCGCACACCCATGGGCAGTTTTCAAGGTGACTTTGCTGCATTGTCTGCACACGACCTAGGCGGAGCCGCCATCAAGGCAGCGCTTGAACGCGCAGCAAATGGATCGAAGTTCAGCGCAGAGTTGGTCACAGAAGTTTTGTTTGGCAACTGCTTGATGGCCGGGCAAGGCCAAGCACCTGCGCGTCAAGCGGGTTTTAAAGGCGGCTTGCCCAAGAGTGCTGGCGCTGTCACCCTGTCCAAGATGTGTGGCTCGGGCATGCGCGCGGCCATGTTTGCACACGATATGTTGTTGGCAGGCTCACACGATGTGTTGGTGGCGGGTGGTATGGAAAGCATGACCAACGCCCCTTACCTCATGCTCAAAGGCCGCGGTGGCTATCGCATGGGTCACGACAAAATTTACGATCACATGATGCTCGATGGCTTGGAAGACGCCTACGAAGCCGGCCGTTCCATGGGCACCTTTGGCGAAGACTGTGCAGCCAAGTACAGCTTCACGCGCGCCGAGCAAGAGGCCTTTGCCATTGCCAGCGTAGAGCGTGCCAAGGCCGCCACAGCATCGGGTGCTTTTCAAGCAGAGATCACCCCTGTGACGGTTAAAACGCGTGCGGGCGAAACTGTGGTGTCTGTCGACGAAGGCCCAGGCAAAGTGAAGTTAGACAAAGTGACCAGCTTGAAGCCTGCCTTCAAAAAGGACGGCACCATTACTGCCGCATCGAGCTCCTCCATCAATGATGGTGCTGCCGCTTTGGTCATGATGCGCCAAAGCACTGCAGACAAATTGGGTTGCAAGCCCTTGGCCCGCATTGTGAGTCACGCAACGCATGCACAAGAACCAGAATGGTTTGCCACTGCACCCGTGGGAGCCACACAGAAGGCCTTGGCCAAGGCCGGCTGGCAAGTCAGCGATGTCGATTTATGGGAAGTCAACGAAGCCTTTGCCGTGGTGCCCATGGCCCTCATGAAAGAGCTCAATGTGCCGCACGACAAAGTGAATGTGAATGGCGGCGCTTGTGCCTTGGGTCATCCCATTGGTGCATCGGGCGCGCGCATCATGGTCACACTCATTCATGCGCTCAAAGCGCGTGGCTTGAAAAAAGGCTTGGCCACTTTGTGCATCGGCGGCGGTGAAGGCACTGCTGTTGCGCTCGAAATTGTGTAAGTGAATGTTGAAGTGAATCTTTAAGAGAACACCATGATTCTGTCGTCCGACCAAGAAATGATTCGCGATGCCGTTCGCGCTTTTGCCAAAGAAGAGCTCTGGCCCAATGCAGCTGCATGGGACAAATCGCATGAGTTTCCCAAAGCTGCGCACAAAGGTTTGGCTGCTTTGGGTGCCTATGGCATCTGTGTACCTGAAGATTTGGGCGGTGCCAATTTGGACTACCTCACACTCAGCTTGGTGCTCGAAGAAATTGCGGCTGGCGATGGCGGCGTGAGCACCACCATTAGCGTGACCAACTGCCCCGTCAACGCCATCCTCATGCGGTATGGCAACGACGCGCAAAAGAAAAAATGGCTCACGCCCTTGGCGCAAGGCGAATTGTTGGGCTTGTTTTGTTTGACAGAACCGCATGTGGGCTCGGATGCCTCGGCCATCAAAACAACAGCCACACGCAAAGGCGATGCATATGTCATCAATGGCGTGAAGCAGTTCATCACCAGTGGCAAATATGGCGATGTGGCCATTGTGTTGGCAGTCACCGACAAAGGCGCAGGCAAAAAAGGCATGAGTGCTTTCATCGTGCCTACCAGCACGTCAGGCTATGTGGTGGCGCGCTTGGAAGACAAGATTGGGCAACACTCTAGTGATACCGCGCAAATCAATTTTGAAAACTGCGAAGTACCAGCTGAAAACTTGATCGGGCAAGAAGGCGAAGGCTACAA
>CAJCDH010000333.1 GCA_903961095.1 uncultured Burkholderiales bacterium
CAGGCCCCACATGTGGTCTTGGCCAATGCCTACGAAGCTCAAGCTTTGATCGACAGCATTGAGCTTTCATTGGAGGATTGGCCGCGCCCTCATTTACCTGCAACTGCGCTTCGCGGACAAATAACCATGGGTCCGATGCATGAGTTGCCTCAAACTTTGCAACACCAGCTGCCGCATTTTCCAGTCAACGGCCATGGTAGTTTTATAGGTCATCTTCAAAACTCAGCCACCTCAGATAAAGCCTATTGGATCGTGGGCTCGAGTTTTCAGCGCAATGATTTTGATTTGCAAACTCGCCAAGAAGATCAAGTGTCAAACATGCAGCAATGGGCCGAGCTCATGCCTGCGTGGGAAGACCTAATCTTGAACCACATCGATCTTGAGCAAACCACAGCCTGGGCGGCCGTTCGCATGGCACTGCCAGATAGACTGCCTGCTGTTGGCGCATTTTCTCACCCAGAACTCAAAGGCCTGAGTCTGTGCACTGGGCTTGGTGCAAGAGGCATCAGTTGGTCCGTACTGTGTGGTGAACTTTTGGCCGCACACATAAACCATGAGCCCCTACCCATGGCGCAATCTCTGGCCAAACTAATGGCCGCAAGTCGATTTGGCTAAACTTATTGCTGCGCGGCAGCGGGTCGGCGAGCCTTGACATACGCATCGGTAGGCTGATAGTTTTTTCCATCTGCATAACGCCACTGCGTCATGGTGCCCTGATTGCCGCGTACATCCAACTTGCCGACATAGGCACCCATGGTGGACTGCTGATCGATGGCCCGAAACTCGGCAGGACCAAACGGTGTGCTGAATTTAAGTCCACGCATGGCCACAATCAACTTCTCATTGTCAGTGCTACCTGCTTTTTTGATGCCCGCAAAAATAGCTTGCATGGTGGCATAACCAACCACCGAGCCAAGCTTGGGGTTCTCTTTGAATTTCTTGTAATAGTTGGCAGCAAAAGAGGCGTGTTCCTTGGTGTCAATTTGGTCCCATGGATAGCCCGTCACAATCCAGCCCTTAGGCGTTTCATCCTTCAAGACTTCTAGGTATTCAGGTTCACCAGACAACATCGAAACCACGGGTACTTTGGGAAAGATGCTGCGCTGATTGCCTTCACGAACCAGCTTCGCCAAATCAGCACCAAAAGTTACATTGAATATCGCATCGGGCTTGCTCTGCATGAGCGCACTCAAGCTGCTGCCTGCGTCAATTTTTCCAAGTGCGGGCCACTGCTCACCCACAAACTCTACATCAGGCCTTTTGGCCTTTAGCAGTTCTTTAAAACTGGCAACAGCACTTTGACCATATTCATAATTGGGTGCCAAGGTTGCCCAGCGTTTGGCAGGCAATTTGGCGGCTTCTTCTACCAACATAGCGGCTTGCATGTAGGTGCTAGCGCGCAATCGAAATGTGTAACGGTTGCCTTTGTCCCAAACAATGGCGTCGGTGAGGGGTTCACTGGCCACAAAAAGGCGTTTGTTTTTGGCAGCATGATCGGCCAAGGCCAACCCCACATTGGACAAGAAACCACCAGCCAAAATATCTACTTTTTCTTGGCTGGTAAGTTCTATGGCGTGGCGCAAGGCATCTTCGGGCTTACCAGCGTCATCTCGGGCAATGACTTCTACTTTTCGTCCCAACAAACCGCCCGCTGCATTAATTTCCTCAACCGCCAATTGCCAACCTTGTTTATAAGGTTGTGTGAATTGAGGAATAGCCGAATAACTGTTGATTTCACCAATGCGAATGGGGGTCTGTGCATTCACAGACAAGCTTGAAGTGGATGCCAATGCCGCAACCCAAGCACTCAGTAGCCAATATTTCATTTCAAACTCCATAAAAGTGAAACTGTATCAGCAAGCCAATTACCAGTCACTTTGGAGACATTTATTCTCATTTTGATAAACAGTCCTTATGATCAAAATGCATATATGTCAAACGATAAAGTAGTTTGAATTGACATAAAGAACCCTTAAAGTTCAAAGAATAGTCGGCGAAAGTCGCATCCATTTTTACTTTTTAACGCAATGTACCAATACACAGAATTCGACCGCCAGTTTGTCAAACTGCGCGCTGAGCAGCACCGCGACCAACTTGATCGTTGGCAAAAAGGACAACTGGCTGATGAAGAGTTTCGCCCCCTTCGCCTACAAAATGGCTGGTACGTCCAGCGCTATGCCCCCATGCTTCGCGTTGCCGTGCCTTATGGTGAAATCTCCAGCAAGCAACTCAGCGTTCTAGCCACCATTGCCAAAGACTTTGACCAACCCGATGAAGCTGTCTTTGCCAAAGCTCAAGCTCAGCAAGATTTGTTGCTAGGCAAAGCGCCCAAACTAATTAAAGCTTATGGCCACTTCACCACCCGTCAGAACGTGCAGTTCAACTGGATTCCGCTGAGCAAATCGGCAGATGTCATGGACTTGCTGGCCACTGTTGACATGCATGGCATTCAAACCAGCGGAAATTGCATTCGCAACATCACAACAGATGA
>CAJCDH010000334.1 GCA_903961095.1 uncultured Burkholderiales bacterium
GACCAAGAGCGTGACGCGCAATCTGCCTTGGGCAAATCGCACGATTACTTTGAAGGCGTGAAGGCTTTCTTGGAGAAACGCCCAGCCAATTTCAAAGGCGAATGAACATGACCGACGCCATCACCAAGCCAGCAACACCCTCGCAAGCTGCCATTGATTTGGCCAGGCAAGTGGGTGAGTCGATGTTTGCCGTTGACACGGCAAGCAAAGACACCATGGGCATGAAGCTCATTTCATGCCAACCAGGCAGAGCGGTGCTTCAAATGACCGTCAAAGAGATGCATTTGAATGGCCACAAAATTTGCCATGGTGGTTTTATTTTTACGCTGGCCGACTCCACTTTTGCGTTTGCCTGCAACAGTTACAACAAGGTGGCTGTGGCTGCAGGCTGCAGCATTGAGTTTTTAAAATCAGGCCAGCTGGGTGATGTGTTGACCTGCGTTGGGCAAGAGCAAACCTTGAGTGGCCGACACGGAATTTACGACATGAAAGTGAGCAATCAAAAGGGCGAAGTGATTGCAATGTTTAGAGGCAAGAGTGCGCAAATTCAAGGCACAGTCATTCCCGAATAAATTGATTCTGCAGAAACACGACGGAGAATTTTTGATGAGTACCCCATCACGTTTGCCTTTAGAGCCCATAGAAAAAGCCAGCATCGATGAATTGCGTTCCTTGCAACTCAAGCGCCTGAAAGCCACACTCCAACACGCCTACGATAACTCACCAGTTTACAAGCTCAAGTTTGATGCAGCGGGCGTGCACCCCTCTGATTGCAAGTCATTGGCAGATTTGGCCAAGTTTCCCTTCACGACCAAAGCCGATTTGCGCGACAGCTATCCCTATGGCATGTTTGCTGTACCACGCTCGGGCTGCTCGCGCATTCATGCTTCTAGTGGCACCACCGGCAAGCCTACTGTGGTGGGTTATACCAAGCGCGATATTGACACTTGGGCCACGGTGGTAGCGCGCAGTATCCGTGCAGGTGGTGCGCAAGCAGGTGACATGGTGCACGTCAGCTATGGCTATGGTTTGTTCACGGGTGGTTTAGGCGCTCACTACGGTGCAGAAAAGTTGGGCCTCACCGTGGTACCTTTTGGTGGTGGTCAAACCGAGCGTCAAGTACAACTGATTCAAGATTTCAAACCCGAAATCATCATGGTGACACCCAGCTACATGCTGGCCATTGCCGATGAGTTTGAGCGCCAAGGCATTGACCCTCGCAGCAGCTCATTGCGCATTGGTATTTTTGGTGCTGAACCGTGGACCAACGACATGCGAGCGGCCATTGAACATCGCATGGGCATTGATGCTGTTGATATTTATGGCTTGTCTGAAGTCATGGGGCCAGGCGTTGCCAGTGAGTGCATTGAAACCAAAGATGGCCCTAGCATTTGGGAAGATCACTTCTTCCCTGAAATCATCAACCCAGAAACGGGCGAACCAGTGGCCGATGGTGAAATGGGTGAGTTGGTTTTTACCAGTCTGACCAAAGAGGCATTGCCCATTATTCGATACCGTACGCGCGATTTAACTCGCTTGTTGCCAGGCACCGCACGCACCATGCGGCGGATGGAAAAAATCACAGGCCGCAGCGACGACATGATGATCATTCGGGGTGTGAATGTTTTTCCTACACAAATTGAAGAGCTCATTTTGAAGCGCCCTGAATTGGCGCCCCATTACCAATGCGTTCTGACGCGCGAAGGTCCGATGGACAATTTGAAAGTAGCGGTTGAAACTCGCCCTGGTACGGCACCAGACAGCATCGAGGCTCGAGCTGCAGCCAAAATGTTGCAACACGAAATCAAGGTCTACATTGGTTCCAGTGTCGAAATTGATTTGCGTGCAGAGGGCGGCGTCGAACGCAGCCAAGGCAAAGCCAAGCGAGTACTCGACCTGCGCGGCAAATCAATCAAAACTTCAAGCGGTGCTTGAAATTCCATCAAGCCATGCACTGGTGCGGGCTTGGTGCGCTTGATCGGAGTTGGTGTAGCTCAAACGCCAAGTGTGTACATCAGTGGGAATGTTCAAATCTAAAACAAAGATTTTTTGATCCCGCGTGACAGTGGCCTTGGCTTTCTTCTCGTTGCCAAGAAGCAGTGGTAAATCGTCTAGCTTCTTCAAACGCCAAGTGGTCGATTTGACCTTGCTGCTGGCAATGGCCCACCATTCATCGCCAGCCGCCATGCCAGCTTTTTCGGCAGCGCCGCCGCGCAGTACAGCTTTCACTTGAACCACACCTTGGCTTTCTACAACACGCAGACCCAAGCGCTGTGCCATTTGCGAAGGATCTTCATGGACCACGAGGCCATGCGAAGACAGCAAAGTTTTGAGCGGCAACTCTTGCGTGCTGTGCACCCAAGCTTTTATTTCTTTGTGCCAACTGCGGCCCGTTTGAGCTTGCAGTTCTGCCAACAAGTCGGCCTCGGTGAGTGGCCCACCTTGGCAGCGTTGCCACAACCCACGCATCACTTGGTCTAGGTTGCCAGTGCCTTCTGAGCGCATTGTCAAATCAAGACAAAGAGCCACCAACGCGCCTTTGGTGTAGTAGCTGATGGTGCTGTTGGGTGTGTTCTCATCTTGGCGGTAGTACTTCACCCATGCATCAAAACTGGCTTGAGCTACTGACTGAACTTGTCTGCCTGGGGCTTGCAAAACCATGTTGATGGTTTTGTTGATCAATTTGAAATACGTGGTGTCGTCAATAAGCTTGGCACGGCGCAATAGCAAATCATCGTAGTAGCTGGTAAAGCCCTCAAAGAACCAAAGAAGCTCTGTGTAGTTTTCTTTTGTGTAGTCGTAGCGCTTGAATTCTGCAGGGCGCAACTGCTTCACATTCCATGTGTGAAAGTATTCGTGGCTGATCAAGCCCAACAAGGTGACGTAAGCATCAGGCATTTTTTTCATACCAAGCGCAGGCAAGTCACGGCGGTTGCAAATCAGGGCCGTTGAGTTGCGATGCTCCAAGCCCCCGTAGCCTTCTTCAACCGCATTGAGCATAAAAACATAGCGCTTATAGGGTGCACTGGCTGCCAATTTCTTTTCGTGCCAAAACTTGATTTCAGTTTCACAAATCTTTTGTGTGTCGGCCAACAGCCGAGCACCATCGAACGAGGCCATAGCCCCGGCCACCACAAACTCATGTGCAATGCCGCAGGCTGTAAATTGGCCGCGCCAAAAATTGCCCAGCTCAAAAGGGCAGTCAACCAACTCGTCGTAGTTGCTCGCCAAATAATCGCCAAAGCCTTGTTTGTTAACTTTGCTAGATTGCAGGCCCGTTGCAACAAGCCATGTACTTCCTTTGATGGCTGCTAAGGTGAGTGCATGGGGGAAATCTTCTTGGCCATGCACCCGCAAGCACAAGCTGGTGCCATTGAAGAAGCCGCGTTGAGCATCCAGCCAAGCAGTGCGCACTGAATTGTCAAAGGCATAGACCTCATAGCTCAATTGCAAAGCTTGCCCAGCTTTGCATTGAATGAGCCACTGACTCTTGTTTTCTTGCTGTGCCGCAACTGCTTTGCCGCCTTGAGTGGCCTTTAAGTTTTGCAAGTTCTTGGCAAACTCGCGCACCAAATAACTGCCAGGAATCCAAACAGGCAAGGACACCACTTGGCCAGCCTGAGGCTGTGCAATGTGCAATGAAATTTTAAACAGGTGGGAATGTGTTTGACTGGCATCAATGCTGTAGTGAACAGCGGGCAAAGATTTTTTCGAACTCATGTGGCGGCAGCTCCAATTAAGCAACTCAATGCAGCCACAAGCGTGAGGTGCAACCGCATGGGCAACCACTCTTGCAAGCCAGCTTCTAGGTAGGTTTTGCGATCTACGGCATAGCAAATACCCAAGATCAAAGCCAACAAAGGCAGTCCTGCATAAGCGGGCATGGTGACGGCAACCCAAGCCATCAATGAGGGCACAACGCCCCAGCCAAAGTTAAACAGCGGAGCATTGTGCATGCGTGAAACATTTTTAAAGCCAATGCCCCAATGAATGCCACCCAAGAAAGAAACAATGGCAGCACCGTAGCCCGCCATGGCCAAGGCTAAGAAGGGGTGCAAGTCTGAATCGACCAGCCAAAGCAAAATAGCCATTCCGACAAAAGGAATGAGCCCCGCATAGGCCAACAGTTTGATGTGCCTTCGAGTTTGGTCTGCGTGGGCGTTCATGGCTTGACTGCGTTCAACATCGATTCAATTTGGGCAGCCTCTATAGCACCTGGCACGCGTGTGCCGTCTGCCGCAAATGTGGTGGGTGTGCCGTTGATGCGATTCTTTTTACCGAACTCGACAATGGCATCGATGTTGTGGTTATCGCAGGCCACTGCGGGAGGTGCAATGCCTTGCAGCATCCAGTCGTTCCATGTTTTGGCTCTGTCTTTGGCGCATGCAATGTTGCGCGACTTGACTTTGGAGTCTTCGCCCAAAACGGGGTACATCAGGTGGTAGATGGTGACGTTGTCGATTTTTTGCAGATCGCGTTCAAAGCGTTTGCAGTAGCCGCAGTTGGGATCGGCAAAGACCACCAATTTTCTCTTGCCATTGCCCCTGACTTGCGTGAAGGCAAACTTCAAGGGCAGGCTGTCAAACGCAATAGCCGACAGCTTTTCAGTACGCTCTTCCGTCAGATTGCGCTTTTGCTTGGTATCAATCAACGCGCCTTGAATTAGAAAATCGCCTTTGGCATCTGTGTAAAAAATCTCATTCCCCTGAACTCGAATTTCAAAAACACCGGGCATCGGCGTTTTGGAAATTTCTTCTATTTTGGGCAAAGAAGGCAAACGTTCACTCAAGGTTTTTTTCAAGTTGGTATCTTGGGCCGTGCTGCATACGCTGTACAACAGCAAGCAGGTTGTGGTGAAAACTTTAATCAAGCGCATGCTTTGAAAATCCTCAGGTAGTGATCAGCTTGGGTGTGTCAATTAAGTTTGACTTGAAGATTTCATGGCTTCTCCGGCCATCCATTTCTTCAAGGGAGTCAATTGGTTGAAGGCGGACATGCCCCAATTGCGAAGTTTTTGGACTGGCACTGAAGGCTCAGCAAACAGTGTTTGCAAGCCATTTGTCACACAGCCCATGGCCAAAACTTCGGCCTGTCGGGCGCGTTCGTAGCGGCGCAACAATTTGGTATCGCTTAAAGGTCGCCAAAACTCTTTGGCTTGAAGAACCCTTGCCAATGTCGCGACATCGCCAAGTCCTACATTCAAGCCTTGACCGGCCAAGGGGTGCATGGCGTGTGCTGCGTCGCCAGCGAGCGCAAATGATGCGGCTTGTTTGCCAGTACCGGATCCTGGCATGGCACCCGTCCAGCGGTCAGCTTTGGCCAGCTGCAATGGCCACACGGCGCGCTCACTGATCAGCTCGACAGCGCCAGCAATACCTAGGCTTGCGTCTTGTAATTGAAGGCTAAAAGCATCAGCACTGGCGTTTTGCAGAGCTTGTGCGCGTGCGGGTGTGAGAGACCACACCACAGCCCATTCATGGCTTAATTCGCCGCCGATGGGCAAGAAGGCCAAAATTTCGGGGCCATGTGCATTTTGAAACCATTGGCGCGCAATTTGCGAATGGGGCGATTGTGTGCGGATCCGACAGGCCAATGCATGTTGGGCGTAATGCTTGACATCAAATGCTACGCCAAGTTCTGCGCGAGTTTGGCTGGCGCGGCCTTCACAAATGACGGTGAGGGGTGCCGAAACAGTTTCGTTGAGTTCTTGAATCAAGGGCTGAAATCCAATGGCCTGGGCCAAATTGTTTTCAAGGGCGGGCACATCCACCATCCAGTTCAAAGCGTCAACCCCCTGTTGGGCGGCGCTGAACTCCAAATTGCCGCCTTGATCACCCTCAATGTGCATCTTCAAAATGGGCGTGCAGGCCACGCCCTCTGGCCAACAGCGCAAGTCGGTGAGGAGTTGTTTGGCGGCCACGTTCAAAGAGTAAGCTCGAACGTCGCTGTGCCCTTGGCCAGCGTTGGCGGATGCGTGCAGGTTGACAAGGGCCACCCGCAGACCTTGCGAAGCCAACATCAAGGCCAAGCTGCGCCCGACGATGCCGGCGCCTCTGATGCAAACGTCAAATTGTGTGATTGAAAGCGTCATGTGTCCGATTGTAGAAGGCGTTGGGTAAGCCTTGTTCAGATGGTGGTGCCATAGCTCGATTAAGGCATGATTTGAAATAAGGTCACGCACACCCTTTAAAATCACGGATTATTCGCTGAATCCAAGAAAGTCTCCCATGAGCCTCAAATGTGGCATTGTGGGCTTGCCTAACGTTGGCAAGTCCACCCTTTTCAACGCCCTGACCAAAGCCGGTATTGCGGCCGAAAACTATCCGTTTTGCACCATTGAGCCCAACACCGGCGTGGTCGAAGTGCCCGATCCACGCTTGCAGGAACTGGCTGCCATCATTAGCCCTGAACGCATCGTGCCTGCCATTGTGGAGTTTGTTGACATTGCGGGCTTGGTGGCCGGCGCCAGCACAGGCGAAGGCTTGGGCAACAAATTTTTGGCGCACATTCGCGAAACCGACGCCACCATCAATGTGGTGCGCTGCTTTGAAGACGATAACGTCATTCACGTGGCGGGCCGTGTTGACCCCATTTCAGACATTGAAGTGATTCAAACTGAGTTGTGTTTGGCCGATTTGTCCGCGGTAGAAAAAGGTTTGCACCGTGTCAATAAAACAGCACGCTCTGGTGACAAAGAGTCCATCAAATTGGTAGCCATCTTAGAAAAATGCCAAGCAGCCTTGAACGAAGGTCAACCTATTCGCACCATCGATTTCAGCAAAGAAGAACGCCCCTTGCTACAACAGTTCTTCTTCATCACGGCCAAGCCGGCCATGTTTGTGGCCAACGTGGCTGAGGACGGATTTGAAAACAATCCATTGCTAGATCGTTTGAAAGCGTATGCTGCGGCTCAGAACGCACCTGTTGTGGCTATCAGTGCCAAGCTGGAAGCCGAAATGTCAGAAATGTCAGACGAAGACCGTCAAATGTTTTTGGAAGAGCTGGGTCAAACCGAGCCGGGGCTCAACCGTTTGATTCGCTCTGCTTACGCCCTGTTGGGATTGCAAACTTACTTCACCGCTGGCGTGAAAGAAGTGCGTGCCTGGACCATTCATGTAGGCGATACAGGCCCGCAAGCGGCAGGTGTGATTCACACCGATTTTGAAAAAGGCTACATCCGCGCCCAAACAATTTCCTACGAAGACTTCATGGCATACAAGGGCGAGCAAGGCGCCAAAGACGCCGGCAAAATGCGCGCTGAAGGCAAAGAGTACGTGGTCAAAGATGGCGACGTGATGAACTTCTTGTTCAGCAGCTAACCCAGAGATGACACAGGATGTCTAACTGGCTCAGCACGGACATGGTGCTGATCATCTCGGTCTGTACGGCCGCGATTGTGGGTGGGGGTTTGATCAAAGGCACATTGGGTGTAGGTTTGCCTTTGTTTGCGGTGCCAGTCATGTCACTCTTTATCAGCAGCACCCAAGCCATTGCGCTGGTGTCGGTGCCGGTTTTGGTCTCCAATAGTTGGCAGGTCTGGCAAGAAGGAAGTCTAAAGACCAGCCTCAAGCGTTTTTGGCCTCTGATGCTGACACAAGCCATCATGACGGTGTGCGCGGTGTATTGGACTTTGTCATTCAGCGTGCGAGAGTTGAACATGGTGATGGCCTTGGCCTTGATCGTGGCGGTGGTGCTCATGGCCTTTAAGCCCAGCTTCAATATTCCCCCAGAAAAAGAATCAGCGGCCAGTGCTTTAGTGGGTGTGACCTCAGGCTTGCTCGGCGGGGCATCTTCATTGATGGGCCCCATTGTGATCAGCTACTTAATGTCTTTGAAGCTTAAAAGAGATGAGTTTGTAGGCTGCATCAGTGTGATCTATTTGAATGCAGGATGGCCACTCTATTTGGCCATGTGGCATTTTGACCGCATGTCATTGGACGATGTGGGTTATTCGTTTCTAGCCATCATTCCGATGTTTTTGGGTCTTTTGACTGGACGAAAAATTCGACATCGTTTGAGTGAAGAGACTTTTCGCCGAGCCCTGCTTGGTTTTTTAACGGTCGTAGCTCTGATGTTGTTGTTTAAATAAGGCTAAGTCGGCTTCAGCCTATCCATCAACATCTTGTTGTTGGGTTTAAAACACCCACAAAAGCAAACTGGTCATGAGTAAGTAACGTAAAAACTTACCAATTGCCATGTAGAAGGTGCAGGCAATCAGTGGCATTTTGAGCCATCCTGCAACGGCACACAAAGGGTCGCCTACACCTGGAAGCCAAGACAACAAACAAGCTTTAGGGCCCAACTTCTCGAGCCATTGGAGCGCGCGCCAATGCATTCGATCGCTGATGCTGTCATTGGCTGGGCTGTGCTGGACTTTGCGACTGCGTACTTTGTCGATCGCATGGTGCGCGCCGTAGCCCATCCACCAACTCAATACGCCGCCAAGCGTATTTCCCGCTGTGGCAACCCAAATAGCCGGCCAAAATAAATCGGCGTTGAGTTTGACCAAACCAAACACTGCTGGCTCAGAGCCCATGGGCAGCAAGGTTGCCGAAATGAAAGCGATGGTGAAGACGGTAGACAGGCCGTGTTCAGGCAAGGCCAGCCAAGCCAAGAATTGTGCAATGAGGGGTGAGAGCCATGCTTCCATTTGACTGAGAGTGTAGCCAAAGGTTTCTATTTTGAATTTTCTTTAAAAATAATTCCCTTGCTCAAAAAGTAAGCAATTACAATCGTGCCTCCTTTTTAAGCAAACACCGCCTGTTCCCGTTCTACATGTCCATGCAAATCGGACCTTACGTTTTACCCAATGCCATTTTTGTGGCGCCCATGGCTGGCGTTACTGATAGGCCATTTCGCCAATTGTGCAGACAGTTTGGTGCAGGCTATGCCGTGAGTGAAATGGTCACATCGCGCAAAGACTTGTGGAAAAGTTTGAAGACCTCGCGCCGTGCCAATCACGATGGAGAGCCTGGGCCCATTGCCGTGCAAATTGCAGGCACCGATGCACCCATGATGGCTGAGGCAGCGGCTTACAACATCGATCAGGGCGCGCAGATCATTGACATCAACATGGGCTGCCCCGCCAAAAAGGTCTGCAACAAATGGGCAGGCTCAGCGCTCATGCAAAATGAAAAATTGGCCATTGAAATTGCACAAGCGGTGGTCGCGGCTTGCGCGCCTCGTGGTGTGCCTGTGACTTTAAAAATGCGCACAGGCTGGTGTGACACTGAAAAAAATGCTTTGACATTGGCCAAGGCCTTTGAAAGCGTCGGCATCCAAATGGTCACGGTGCATGGCCGCACGCGCGAGCAAGGCTATCAAGGTTTTGCCGAGTATGACACCGTGGCTGCAGTGAAGGCCGCCGTCAAAATTCCAGTGGTGGCCAATGGCGACATTGATTCGCCCGAAAAAGCTTTGCAGGTGTTAAAGCACACGGGCGCAGATGCCCTGATGGTAGGGCGTGCTGCACAAGGAAGGCCTTGGATCTTTCGCGAGATAGTGTACTTCTTGGCTACGGGCGAGCACTTGGCGCCGCCCTTGGTGGCCGAGGTAAAACGCGCTTTGCTAGAGCATTTATTGGATCACTATGCTTTGTATGGCGAGCTGACAGGTGTGCGATCTGCGCGCAAACACATTGGCTGGTATGTGCGTGATTTGCCAGGCGGTGGGGCGTTTAGAGACCATATGAACACATTGGAGACGGCCGATTTGCAATCGCGCGCCGTAGCAAATTTTTTTGAAGAAATGGCATCGCGCAGAGAGCGTATGCCAACGGCTGTGGCAGACATCCAAACTGAAATGGCCTTGGAGACAATGGAATGAGCAAGAAAAAAATTGATGAATGTATCCGTGACAGTTTGAACGATTACTTTCGTGACATGGCGGGTGAAGAGCCCGATGGGATGTATGACATGTTGCTCAACGTGGTGGAAAAGCCACTTTTGGAAGTGGTCATGCAACGTGCAGAGCAAAACCAATCGCGCGCGGCGGAGTGGCTGGGCCTCAACCGCAACACACTGCGCAAGAAACTCTTAGAACACAAACTTTTGAAGTGAAAAAATGAAAGCTCTGATTTCTGTCTCTGACAAAACTGGCATCTTGGAGCTTGCCCAAGCGCTGCATGCCTTGAAGGTGGAGTTGGTATCCACTGGCGGCACCGCCAAATTGCTGGCCGAGCAAGGTTTGCCCGTGACGGAAGTGGCGCAGGTTACCGACTTTCCTGAGATGTTGGATGGTCGCGTCAAAACACTTCATCCCAAAGTACACGGCGGATTGTTGGCCCGCCGAGATGTGCCCGAGCACATGGCTGCTTTGAAAGAGCATGGTATTCAAGCCATCGATTTGCTCATCGTCAATTTGTACCCCTTCGAAGCTACCGTTGCCAAGCCTGGTTGCACCTTGGAAGACGCCATTGAGAACATCGACATTGGCGGTCCTGCCATGGTGCGCAGTGCGGCCAAGAATTGGAAAGATGTGGCGGTGCTCACCGATGCATCGCAATACGCTAGCGTCATTGAAGAACTCACCGCTCAGGGCAAAGTGTCAGAGAAAACTCGCTTTGCTTTGTCGGTAGCTGCCTTTAACCGCATCAGCAATTACGACGCGGCCATTAGCGACTACTTGTCTTCCTACAATTTGGAAGACGGCACTCGCACAGAATACTCAGCACAATCGAATGGTCGTTTTGTGAAGTTGCAAGACTTGCGCTACGGTGAGAATCCGCATCAAACCGCAGCCTTCTATCGCGACCTCTATCCTGCGCCCGGCTCCTTGGTCACGGCTGTTCAATTGCAGGGCAAAGAACTCTCTTACAACAACATTGCCGATGCCGATGCCGCATGGGAATGCGTCAAGAGTTTTACCGAAGCAGCTTGCGTGATTGTGAAGCATGCCAATCCTTGCGGTGTGGCATTGGGTGCGAATGCACTTGAGTCCTACAACAAAGCTTTTCAAACTGATCCCACTTCTGCGTTTGGCGGCATCATTGCCTTGAACCGCAGCGTGGACGCCGCAGCTGCACAGCAAATTAGCAAGCAGTTTGTCGAGGTCTTAATGGCGCCTTCTTACTCGCCTGAGGCGCTAGAAATTTTCAAGGCCAAAGCCAATGTTCGCGTTTTGCAAATTGCCATGCCTGAATTCAAAGCGGGTGGAAATGCATTTGAGCAAGGTCGTAACTCACATGATGTCAAACGCGTGGGTTCGGGCCTTTTGATTCAAACCGCAGACAATCACGAACTGCAATTGTCTGACCTGAAGGTGGTGACGAAAGTGCAGCCCACACCTGCGCAATTGCAAGACTTGTTGTTTGCATGGAAAGTGGCCAAGTACGTCAAGAGCAATGCCATTGTGTTCTGCGCCAATGGCATGACCATGGGCGTTGGCGCAGGCCAAATGAGCCGTTTAGACTCGGCGCGCATTGCCAGCATCAAGGCAGATCACGCCGGTTTAAGTTTGCAAAATACCGTGGTGGCAAGCGACGCTTTCTTTCCCTTCCGCGATGGTTTGGATGTGGTCGTAGACGCTGGCGCCAGTTGCGTCATTCAGCCTGGCGGCTCGATGCGCGACCCCGAGGTTATAGCCGCCGCAGATGAACGCGGTGTGGCCATGGTGTTTTCTGGCGTTCGTCATTTCCGCCACTGAGCATTTCTAATTGGCCCCTTAAAAAAGGGCTCTAGATGAGCCCTTTTTGTGTTGCCTTAGACCTTACAGCGTTTTAAAAATTTCGCGTGCGGCACTCACAGTGTCGGCAATGTCTTGTGCCGTGTGCGCGCCGCTGACAAAACCCGCTTCGTAAAGAGCAGGTGCAATGTACACACCACGGTCTAACAAGCCATGGAACAAAGTGTTGAACTTGCTGCCGTCGGTTTTCATCACTTGTGGATAGTTGCTGGGCAGAGTTGGCAACAAGAAGAAGCCAAACATGCCGCCTTCAGAGTCGCCTGCAAAGGGCACACCTTCAGCCGCTGCTGCAGCCGACAGACCATCCACCAATGAGCGTGTGGTTGCACTCAGCGCATCAAAGAAACCTGGCTTGCTAATTTCAGCCAAGGTGGCCAAGCCGCATGCGGTGGCCACAGGATTGCCACTCAATGTGCCGGCTTGGTAAACAGGGCCTAAAGGCGCCAGTTGTTCCATGACAGCACGCTTGCCACCGAATGCTGCCAAAGGCATGCCGCCGCCAATCACTTTGCCCATCACGGTCATGTCAGGCTCGAAGCCTGGAATACTTTTGGCGTAAACGCTTTGAGCGCTGCCCAAGGCAACGCGGCAACCGGTCATGACTTCGTCAAACGCCAAGAGCGCGCCGTATTGGCTGCACAGTTCGCGACAACGTTTCATGAATGGCACGCTGGCGCGAACAAAGTTCATGTTGCCAGCAATGGGCTCGATCATGAGGCAGGCCAACTCAGGGCCATGAAGTTTGAAAGCTTCTTCCAATTGCTCGATGTTGTTGTACTCGAGCACCAGGGTGTGTTGCACCACCTCGGGGGGCACGCCCGCGCTGGTAGGGTTGCCAAAAGTGGCCAAGCCAGAGCCGGCTTTGACCAACAAGGCATCGGCATGGCCGTGGTAGCAGCCTTCAAACTTGATGAACTTGTTGCGGCCTGTGGCGCCACGTGCCAAGCGCACTGCGCTCATGCCAGCTTCGGTGCCCGAGCTGACCAAGCGCACCATTTCCATGGACGGCACTAGCTTGAGCAAGGCTTCGACCAATTCAACTTCTCGCTCGGTGGGTGCGCCAAAAGAAAAACCATCAAGCGCGGCTTTTTGCACGGCTTCCAGCACGGCAGGGTGGCCGTGGCCCAAAATCATGGGGCCCCACGAGCCGATGTAGTCGATGTATTTTTTGCCGTTGGCATCCCAAAAATAAGCGCCTTCAGCGCGCTTCACAAAACGCGGTGTGCCGCCCACCGCGCGAAAAGCGCGAACGGGTGAATTGACGCCGCCAGGAATTACTTTTCGAGCGCGTTCGAACAGGGTGTCGTTGAGGTCAGTGTTTAGTGTCATTGATAGGCATTTCAAAAAAATCGGCGTTCATGTCGGGGCCTTCGGCCTCGGCTTCATCGTTCTCTTCCTCGGTATCGGGTAGGGCCCAAAATAATCGGTCTGGGATGACCTTGCCCATGCCAGGGCGAAAGCCCTCGTCAAGGCAGCGGTCTAAGTAATGCAGAGCTTCGCTGGCGGCAGCTGATAAATCAAGGCCTGTGGCAATCAATGCAGCCAGGGCGGCTGACAGTGTTTCGCCCGCACCACTGAAAACGGCTTCAATGCGCTCAAACTTTTCATGGCCCACCACCGTTTCGGGGGTGGCCAAGACGTTGTCAATGTGTTGGTCGTTGGCCGTGATGCCAGTGACCAGGGTATAGGGCACGCCTAGCTCTGAAGCGGCTTTGGCAATGTCGCGCGGGCCAGGGTTTTTTTCACTTGACCAATCGGGCAACAACCAGCGGCGCAGGGTGCTGTGATGACCCACCAAGATGCTGGTTTGGGGCAATATAAGTTCGCGAAAAGCGTCTAAGTATTGGTCGATTTGGTCGTCTTCCCACCAAGATAAATTGGGCATGTAGGCCACCACCGGCACGCCATCGTAGTCGGCTGTGAGCTCGGCAATGATGCTGATGTTTTCAGCACTGCCCACAAAGCCTACTTTGATGACTTGTGGCGGAATGTCTTCTAAAACAGCCCTTGCTTGATCCCCAACAGCTTCTTCGTCGAGGGGGAAAAAGTCAAAAATTTGGGCAGAGTCGCGGGCGTAAGCGCCGGTTAGAACGGGCAGGGCGTGTGCCCCAACGGAGGCAATGGCCAAAACATCGGCACTGATGCCGCTGGCACCGCTAGGATCGCTGGCATTGAACACCAAAACGCAAGCAATGCTGGCTTCTTCCTCGCCTTCTAGGGCATCCTCTGGCAGATCTGTCGGCGGTAATGTCGTGGTCATGAGTTACAGTGAAGCCCGATACAATCTCTTCATTCTATTCGACACCGGTGACCCACTGTGACTGATACTAAAACTTGGATGTGCTTAATTTGCGGCTGGATTTACGACGAGGCTGCTGGTTGCCCTGAAGATGGCATAGCCCCTGGTACGGCCTGGGCCGATGTGCCCATGAACTGGACCTGCCCAGAGTGCGGTGCCCGAAAAGAAGACTTTGAAATGGTTGCCATTTAAATTGCCTTTGTGGAGCATTTGAAAGTGCTCCTTCAAGCTGCTTTTTTAACCACGGCATAGCGTGCCAAGGTTTTTTCTCTGGCCTCTGCATGGTTAACCACCGGCAATGGATAGTCTTTTCCTAAATTTATGCCTGCTGCTTGCAGCGTCAATGGTTTGGCTTGCCAGGGCGCATGGATGTCGGCGCTATCAAGACCTGCCAATTGCGGCAAATATCGTTTGATAAATTTACCCTGCGGATCAAACTTTTCGCTCTGCGTGACAGGGTTGAAAATTCGGAAATAAGGCTGAGCATCACAACCGCTAGAACTGGCCCATTGCCAGCCACCGTTGTTGGCTGATAAATCAAAGTCAATGAGGTGCTGAGCAAAATATTTTTCGCCCCAGCGCCAATCGATGCCCAGGTCTTTGGTGAGAAAAGAGGCCACTACCATGCGAAGCCGGTTGTGCATATAGCCCGTTTGATTAATTTGGGCCATGGCAGCATCGACCAAGGGATAACCGGTGCGGCCTTCGCACCATGCCTTAAACAAGGCTTTGCCATGCGGCCCATGGTCCCACTGAATGGCATCGTATTCGGCTTTGAAACTTCGCTCGGCCACATGCGGAAAGTTGGCCAATATTTGGGCGTAAAAATCTCGCCAAATGAGCTCAGACAGCCAGACGCTGGCACCTTCGCTGGTTTTGTAGCGGCGCCACGCTTCTTGGGCCAACTGCCGAATGGAAACGGTGCCAAAACGCAAGTGCACGCTTAAATAACTGGGGCCCTTGATGGCTGGGAAGTTGCGTGTTTCTTCGTAGCGATCGATGCGGTGCAAAAAGTCGTCTAACAAGGCCTGAGCACCTGAAACCCCAGTTTTGTAATGGAGTGCTGTTAAGTCGACGTTTTCAAACTTGATGTTGGGCAGGCTGGGGACAGGCAGGCAAAACTGGGCAGGTCTTGGCACCAAGGCTGAGGCGTGTTCGGCAACAGCATAGGGGGCCAGGTCTTGGGGCTGAATTTTCTTGAGCCAGGCGTTTTTGTAGGGGGTAAAGACGGTGTAGGGGTTGCCGGCCAGTGTGAGCACCTCTTGGCGCTCAAAGACCACATGGTCTTTGTAGGTATGCAGGGCAATACCGGCATTGGCCAAGGCGCCGCGCACTTGGGCATCGCGGCTAAGCGCTGCGGGTTCGTCGTCGTGGTTGGCAAAAACGGCTTGTGCCTCGATGTGTTTGGCCAAATGTGGAATTTCTTTCAGGGGGTTGCCATGCAAAACGATCAGACCCAACTGGCTGGCCAATTTGGCGTCAAGGCCCGCCTGAAGCCCGCTGGCGCGGAGCAATTCATCCAATTCGACCAAAGACTCGCGAATGAAAGCCACTCTGCGGTCTGGGGTGGTCAGGTGTTGCAGGATTTCGGTGTCGAAGACAAAAACGCAATGCACTTTGTTGCAATTTTTGAGGGCGTGAAACAGCGCGGCGTTGTCTGCCACGCGTAAATCGCGTCGAAACCAGACTAAGCCGGTAGAAAAGGGTTTGAGCATGGGTTGGAGACCGTTAAAATTGGGACATGTCTGCCGATTTTGCCTCCACTCAGCTTTCGCATCATTTTTTGATTGCCATGCCCGGTTTGGAAGACCCTACTTTTGCCAAGAGTGTGGTTTATTTGTGTGAACACTCTGAACGCGGAGCCATGGGCTTGATCATCAACAAGCCCGGCGAACTCAGTTTGAAGCATTTGTTTGACAAAGTCGAGTTGCCTCTCAACCGGGAAGACTTATTGCAATCCAATGTATTACACGGCGGCCCGGTTCAAACTGAGCGCGGCTTTGTATTGCACGATCCCATGCTTGAAGAGGATTCAATCAATTCGGAAATTTCGGAATCTTCGGAATCTTCGGAATC
>CAJCDH010000335.1 GCA_903961095.1 uncultured Burkholderiales bacterium
CAAGACACCCAAAGAAGCTGGCTGTAAGCCGCCCATGTCGCGGCGTATGACGCGCATCGCAGGCACTTTGGCCAGTTGCAAAACTGGGGGCAATCCAAACGCTAACAACAAGGTGAGGCCCATTCCTAAACCCAGCAGCGCGGGCGCGCCAGAGCTTGGAGGCAATTGAACATCCACCAATCCGGCCAACAACCAAATAAATGCATGGTGAATGGCATAGCCCATGAGCACGCCCAACAAGCTGGCGGCCAAACCCGCGCTGATGAATTCAAAAGCATAAGCCACAGACAATGTTTTTTGGCTTTGCCCCAGCACGCGCAGCAATGCACAGCCATCGAGGTGCTTGCTGGCAAAGGTTCTGGCTGCCAATGCCACAGCCACAGCACATAAAAGCGCAGCGAGCAAGGCAATCAAATTCAAAAACTTTTCGGCACGGTCTAGAGTTTGGCGCATTTCAGGGCGACCACTTTCCATCGACTCAATTTGAATCCCTCGTACCTCGGGCTTGGCCACTTCAGCGCGGGCCCATTTTAGAAACTGTTGCACATTGGCTTGGGAAGCTTCTCCTGCCACCGCCATGCGGTATGTCAGGCGGCTGGCTGGCTGAATCAACCCTGTGGCCATCACATCAGATTGGTGAATCATGACTCTGGGCGCAAAGTTCATAAAGCCAGCGCCACGGTCTGGCTCTCGGTCAATGAGGGCCGCAATTTGAAATGATTTGTCGCCAAGCCAAAGCGCGTCACCCATTTGAAGATTCAACACCTCAAGCAATGCAGGATCAATCCAGGCTTGACCTGGTTGCGGAACATCACGGGTCAGTTTGACAGGCCTACTCTGCGACAAATCTGACTGGTTGGCGTTGCTGCCTTGCAAATTAAGCAGGCTCATTTGGCCCCGCAAAGGGTAACCATCGGTGACCGCTTTCAAGGCTACTAATTTAGTTTCACCGCCTTTGGCATCATCAGCACGCGCCATGCTGGGAAAACTTAAAGTGGCATTGGTTTTAAGGCCTAAGGCTTCAGCCTTTTGCTGAAAGTTGGCAGCGGTGGGTTTGTCGCTTACCACCACCGCATCGCCGCCCAAGAGTTGTCTGGCATCGCGCCATAAACCAGCTTGCAATCGGTCTGAGAAAAAACCTACAGCCGTGAGTGCCGCCACAGCCAACACCACTGAAATAACAAGAAGGTTTAATTCGCCCGAGCGAAAATCTCGCCAGAGGTTGCGCCAGCCCAATTGGAATGCACGTTGCCAAGAGTGCTGAGTAAGCATCGTCACAGAAGGGTTCATGGACGCTTGCTTCCCTTTAGCTGGCATCGTGCACAACTGGCTTGCCTGCAGCCTCTGCCAGCTCAGCTTGCCATTTCAACCTTTGCGGCGCGCTGAAACACAAGAAGCGCTTGTTGGTGGCCCGGCCAATGGCGCAAAGTTGCACGCGCTCGGCTACTTCCAAACCCATTTGGGTTATGCCACTGCGCGACACAGCAATGGGAACACCCATTTGAGCCGACTTGATGACCATCTCACTGGTTAGCCTGCCTGTGGTGTAAAAGACTTTGTCGTGACCACTCACATCGTTCATGGCCATCCAACCGGCGATGGTGTCAACGGCATTGTGACGGCCTACATCCTCAACAAACATGAGCATGTCTGAGCCTTTGAACAATGCACAACCATGCACCGAGCCAGAAGATTTGTAAGTGGTTTCTTGAATGCGTATGGCGTTGACCAGAGCATACAAGGTGGCCTGTGAAATGTGTGCTTCTGCTGGCAAGTGAATGGCATCAATGTTGCTCACTAAATCGCCAAAGACACTTCCTTGACCGCACCCTGTGGTCACAACACGCGCGGCAGTTTTGGGGCCTGCTTGGCTTAAACCTTCGCGCGTTTTGATGGCGGCCACGCCAGGTTGACCCATTTCGCCTTCACCCAAGGTCCAATCAACAGTGACAGATTCAACTTCATTCACCGATTGAATCAAGCGCTGGTTGAGCAAGAAGCCCAAGACCAAGCATTCAGGACTTGCGCCCAAGGTCATGAGTGTGACCAATTCTTTTTTATCTAAATAGACGGTAAGCGCACGCTCTGCGGGAATGTGCACTTGAGATGTTTCACCAAATTCATTGACCACACTGATTTGACGCGTCAATTCTGCGTGGGCATGAGTCAGTCTGGGTTTAAGGGAAGAGGCTTGCAACATGTGTCATTCAAAGATTCAGGCCTGAGCCTAACGCAAAAAGTCCCACGCTTATTCAGCGAGGGACTTTCAACCTGAAGATTTCAGGGAAAAATTAGGATTTTTTGGCTGGGGCAGCAGGTGCGGGCGCTGCACTTGGCGCTGCAGGCTTAGCGCCTGCGGCAGGGGCTGCAGCTACAGCGGGGGCTGCTGGTGCTGCTGCCGGTGCGGCTGCAACATAGGCGCCAGGATCAACGCAAGCAGGTGTGGCCACTGGCGGATTGGTGGGTTTGCCACTTGCCTTGGCTGTTTTGTAATAGTGGGCAGCTACTTTTTCGCGTGACTTGCACAGCTGAAAATCTGCCACTTTGTTGCCATGGGCTGTTTTGGCTGCGGCTTCTGCCGCCTTGGCTTTGGCTTCGTCGCTAGGCGCAGGCAACTTGGCCATAGCGGAAGCACTGAACAAAGAGGCCAACACCAAAGTGGCCATGCTGATGAATGTTTTTTTCATGGTTTGAATCCTCAAACTTCAAGCAGATGCTGATGTGGAAGCAGCAGCGCCGTGAGAAGCCGCTTCTGGGGAACGTTGCGCAGGAATCTTTCCTGCTTTGATGTCGTTGTACCAAAGTTCATGGTGCTCTTTGGCCCATGTTTCATCGACATAGCCTTCACGCATGGCGCTGAATGCACCTTGCATGCCAATGGTTCCCATGTAGATGTGCCCCATGAACATGGCCATCATGAGCACCGTGGCTACACCATGAATCATGTTGGCAATTTGCATGGTGCTGCGCTCATAGATGAGACCAGGAATGAGCATGTCGAGTACCAAGCCAGAGGCCACCACAATGACGCCCAAGCCCAAAACACCAAACCAGAACACCACCTTTTCACCAGCATTGAAGCGGTGGGATGGCACTTCGTGGCCTGAGAACATGCCACCACCCTTTAAAAGCCAAGTGAAGTCTTCCTTGCTGGGCCAGTTGTCCTTTAGAAAAGTGACAAACACAATGATGAGTGACACAGCAAACAAGGGACCTGCGAAATTGTGAACGTTTTTCAGAAAGTAAGTGAAATAACCAAACAAGGTGGTGCCGATGATGGGAAGGATGAAATACTTGCCAAAAGCAATGACCACACCTGAAACGGCCAACAAAACAAACGCAATGGCGTTGGTCCAATGGGCAGCGCGCTCTAGCGGCGTAAAGCGCTCAATCTTGCGACCTGTTTCTGCACCATGCAGCTTCATGGTGCCTTTGCCGTAATAAAACAGGGCAATGGCCACACCCACGATGAGCAGCAAAGAGCCGCCGTAGGGAATGATCCAATTGTTGCGAACTTGGCGCCATGCCTCTCCCGCTGTGGTGAGCTTGGAGCCAGGGTATTGAACAAACGGTTGGATGAGGTTGCCCGCCTCAGGCGCTACCGCAGCAGGCAAACTGGTGTAACCATTTACACCAGCGCCCACTTGTCGCCACATAGGAGCGTTGTTGCCAGGTTGAACCTTGTCGCGCTCACCATTGTTTTGGTCTGCGTACTTTGGATCGGTGTTGGCATCGGGTGCAATGGAGAAAATATTGGCACTTTGCACACCCAGCGCACCTGCTTTGGGCGCCTCAGCGACCGCCGCTTTGCTTTCAGGCGCTGCAGGTTTGACCGCAGTTTGCGCCGACACACTCAAGGCCGCGCCGAAGAACAAGGCACCCATGAAGACATGGGCCTTGATCTGTTTCATTACCGAGGATCGGTTCATGCTGGCTCTCCCACGTTCAGTTGGATCGCGTGTGATCATTTTGCCCATATTGGGCGCGGGTTTTGAGTTGCTGAGCCCAGCTGTTCTTGTCGCCGGCTTTCCAGTCAGACTCGGTGAACACCTTCACGCCAGTACCTGTGTAAGGCGCGGCATCAAACTTGGGCTGACCGGCCAACTCTTGGGCTTTGTCGCCACAAGCTGTGAGGCCTGCCACCAAAAGCAAAGCACTTGCAAGACCTGTAATTCGTTTCAAGCTGCTCATGATTTGGCACCTTTCGCATCGGTCTTGCTGCCGTAGGCTGTGCCCCAGCCCCATACTTCTGCGCCCTTGCCACGTTGCACCACGCGGTTGCGGAAGATGTCGGCCACCACATCACCGTC
>CAJCDH010000336.1 GCA_903961095.1 uncultured Burkholderiales bacterium
CAATTAAATTTCGTAGACGATTTCGGCTTTGCCTTGATCGGCTTGGGCTATCCAGCTTGAAAGGGCTGCATCACTTGGGAAGAATTTGGCTTGTTCACCCAATAGCAATTCGGCACTTGCCGCTACGTTGTCGGCTTTGCGTTCCAATTTCAAGCGAACTGGCAAACCTCTTAGCAACTCACCCTGATCCGTCATTTCGCGCTGTGGTGGAAAGCTCTTCACCAATTGCGCTACTTCGGGTGCACGGCCATTCACAGAGACGCGCAAATACTTGCCGAAGCGGCAACGCGCAGACGGTAAATCCCAGACTTGCATCACAGACAAACGATAGCCCCCTGAAAAGCGATCGGCTTGCATCTTGGCCATCACTATGACCAGTTCATCGTCTTTGAACAAATGCCGATTGGCGTTGATCATGGCCTCATCGGCCGTGGCTTCCATCACCGCGCTCTTGTCGTCTAACTTAAAAATGGCCAATTTGCCGCGTTGGGCATTGATGATGCGCAAATCGCTCACAATGCCAGCCAACAATTGTGGTTCACGACTGTCTATCAAATCGTCAATTTTACGTTTGGCAAACAAGCGGACTTCTCGCTCCACGGCATCAAACAAATGGCCTGATAAATAAAAGCCAAGCGCTGTTTTTTCGTTGGTAAGTTGCTCCTTGACGCCCCATGGCAACACGTCCACCAACTCAGGCTCTTGCGTGCTAGAGCCATGGGCATCATCACCCATCATGTCAAACAAGCCGCCTTGGTTGGCGTTGGCAACAGTGGCTGTAGAGAAATCAAATGCGCGGTCAATGGAGGCCGCCAAAGAGGCGCGGTTGCGCTGGAGTGAGTCAAAGGCACCTGCCTTGACCAGTGCTTCCACCGTGCGCTTATTCAACCTGCTTCTGTCTACGCGTACACAGAAATCAAACAAACTGGTGAAGGGACCACCCTCCTCGCGCGCTTTCACAATGGCATCGATGGCTTGCTGGCCCGTGCCTTTGATGGCGCCCAAACCATAGCGAATCACTTTATCGGACACTGGTTCAAAACGGTGCGAGCCTCGATTGACATCGGGCGGATCAAAGCTCATGCCAAACTTCAAGGCATCTTCAAACAACACTTTGAGCTTGTCTGTGTCGTCCATTTCGATGGTCATGTTGGCACAGAAAAACTCTGCCGTGTAATGCACCTTGAGCCAGCCCGTGTGATAGGCCAACAATGAATAAGCAGCAGCGTGTGATTTGTTAAAACCGTAGCCCGCAAACTTCTCCATCAAGTCAAAAACTTCGTCAGCCTTTTCTTCGCTCAAGCCATTGACGCCAGCACCTTTTCGAAAAATCTCGCGATGCTCGGCCATCTCTTCGGCTTTTTTCTTACCCATGGCACGGCGCAACAAATCTGCGCCGCCCAAACTGTAGCCACCCAGCACCTGAGCGGTTTGCATCACCTGCTCTTGGTAAACCATGATGCCGTAGGTTTCGGACAGCACTTTTTCGACCAAAGGGTGCGGATACTCCACCACTTCGCGACCATGTTTGCGTGCCACAAAACTGGGAATCAAATCCATGGGACCCGGACGGTACAAGGCGTTAAGGGCAATCAAATCTTCCAAGCGAGAAGGCCGCGCGTCTTTGAGCATGCCCTGCATACCGCGACTTTCAAACTGAAATACTGACTCAGTGCGGCCCTCGGCAAACAGCTTGTAGGTCGCCACATCGTCAAGCGGAATATTCTCAAACGCAAAACTCTCTTGGCCTTTGTGACGATTGACAATCATCTCGCGCGCCAACTCCAAAATGGTCAAAGTGGCCAAGCCCAAGAAGTCAAACTTCACCAGCCCAATGGCTTCAACGTCGTCTTTGTCGTACTGACTCACGGCAGATGTACTGCCGGGCTGTTGGTACAAAGGACAAAAGTCTGTGAGCTTGCCAGGCGCGATCAACACGCCCCCAGCATGCATTCCCACATTACGGGTCATGCCTTCCAGTTTTTGCGCAAGTGCCAACAAAGTTTTGACATCATCTTCTTTTTCTAAGCGCTCAGCCAAGACAGGCTCGGCCTTGATAGCACCGTCGATGGTGATGTGCTGACCTGGCTTGTTGGGAATGAGCTTGCTAATGCCATCGCAGAACATGTAGCTCATATCGAGCACACGACCCACGTCTCGAATAGCGGCACGTGCTGCCATGGTGCCGAATGTGACAATTTGACTCACGGCATCACGACCGTACTTGTCTTTGACGTAGTCAATCACGCGATCGCGATTGGCTTGGCAAAAGTCAATGTCAAAGTCGGGCATAGACACCCGCTCAGGGTTCAAGAAACGCTCAAACAACAAGTTGTATTGCAAGGGATCAAGATCGGTGATCTTCAAAGAATACGCGACCAAGGAGCCAGCACCAGAGCCCCTGCCAGGCCCCACTGGACAGCCATTTTTCTTAGCCCAATTGATGAAGTCACCCACAATCAAAAAGTAACCTGGGAAGCCCATGTTCAAGATGGTGTTGATCTCAAATTCCAAGCGCTCGGCATATCGAGTGCGCTCAGTCTCGCGTTTGGCCGCGTCGGGGTACAAATGCACCAAGCGCTCTTCCAAACCTTGAATTGACAACAAGCGAAAATAGTCTTCGATGGGCATGGGCTTGCCATCGGTGAGGGGCGTAGGGTAATTGGGCAACTGAGGCTTGCCCAAGACCAAAGACAAGTTGCAACGCTTGGAAATTTCAACAGAGTTGGCCAAGGCACTGGGCACATCGGCAAACAGCGCTTGCATTTCGGTAGATGTCTTGAAATACTGATTGCGCGTGAATTTGCGAACACGGCGCTGATTGCCCAAGATTTCGCCTTCAGAAATGCACACCCGCGCTTCGTGCGATTCGTAATCATCTTCTGTCAAAAATTGAACGGGGTGCGTGGCCACGACAGGCAAGCTCAAACGCGAAGCCAACTTGACAACAGCTACCACGTGCGCATTGTCTTCAGGCCTTCCCGCGCGCTGCAGTTCCAAATAAAAACGGTGCGTAAAAATAGACGCCAGTTGCAAAGCTATTTCGGCAGCGCGCGAGGTATCGCCCTGCATCAAAGCCTGACCCACTGGCCCTGCTTGTGCGCCAGACAAAAGAATCAGGCCTTCGGACAATTCTTGCAGCCAGGCCAGTTTGACCACTGCATTGGTTTTCACCATGTTTTGCGTCCAAGCGCGAGCCAGCAATTCAGAAAGGTGCAAATAGCCTTGTGAGCTTTGAACCAGCACCATCACGCGCGTCAAAGCCAATGGATCGACTCCCAAGCCTTCTAAAAAGATTTCAGCTCCCAAAATGGGCTGAACGCCCTTGCCGCGGGCAGCTTTGTAGAACTTGATGGCGCCAAATAAATTGCTCAGGTCGGTAATGGCCAAGGCGGGCTGATGGTCGTCTACAGCAGCCTGCACCACATCGTCAATGCGGCAGGTGGAATCGACGATGGAAAATTCGGAATGAAGGCGCAAATGAACAAACATGGACCCATTGTAGAAGCTGCTTCAGATGTTTTCTACAATACGGGGGTGAACAATTTTCTGAATATTTCGGCCTACAAGTTTGTGCCCTTGCCTGATGCGGCAGAACTGCGCCCCCTGCTTTTAGAGCGCTGCTTGAAGTTTGCCCTGAAAGGCACGATTTTGCTGGCCGCGGAAGGGATTAATTTATTCTTGTCAGGCCCCGCCGAGGACGTGAGAGCTTTTGTGGCTGAACTCCAAACAGACCCTAGGTTTTTGGACATCAAGCCCAAAGAAAGTTGGTCAGATGAGCCTCCTTTTAAAAAAATGCTGGTCAAGGTAAAGGGTGAGATCATTCGCATGAACCGCCCCACCATACGCCCCGCAGAAGGCCGCGCCCCCGCCGTCAGCCCGGCCACAGCCAAACGCTGGCTAGATCAGGGCTTTGACGACCACGGCAGGCCGGTGGTCATTTTGGACACCCGCAATGATTACGAAGTGGATGAAGGCACATTCAAAGGTGCTATTGATTGGCGCTTGACCAAGTTCACCGAATTCCCCGATGCATTGATGGCCCATAAAGATGAGCTCAAAGACAAAACCATCATCAGTTTTTGCACAGGCGGCATTCGCTGCGAAAAAGCCGCCATCTTCATGCAACAAAATGGCCTGCCCCACACTTACCAGTTAGAGGGCGGCATCTTGAAATATTTTGAAGAAACAGATGGCTCGCATTACGAAGGGGGGTGTTTTGTGTTCGACGAGCGCCGCGCAGTAGACATCCAGCTAGAAACAGTGAAGCTCACCACAGAAGCCCCTTCGCATTGAAGCCCACTCAAGGGCTTCAAATTTCATTCAGAGCAGACAGGCAATCTGCACTGAATTTGGTGCACAAATTAAGCGCGCAATTTAGCAGCCACCGCCGCTACACGTTCACCATAGGCTTTGGCTGTGTCCAAGTCGCCCTGCGGAATTTCCTCGGCAGGGCTGGTAGGTCCCACTTGCGCCATCACACCAGAATTAGACCCAATTCGGTTCACTGTGCCATCATTCATAGAGGGTTGACCCACCCAAATCATGGCTTGTTGCATGGCCAATGTGATGAAGTATTGGAGGGTCGAAAGCTTGTCGCCACTGGGGCTTGCAGAGATGGTGAAACCACCCGCCACTTTGTCTTTCCATGCACTGCTAAACCAACGCTTGGAAGAAGCGTCGGCAAATTTCTTAAACTGCCAAGAGGCCATGCCCATGTAGGTGGGTGAGCCAAAGATGATGGCGTCAGCTGCATCCAAAGCAGCCCAGTCTGAGTCGGAGATATTGCCGTCTGCATCGATGGCGATCAAAGCTGCATTGGCGCCTTGCGCCACAAATTGCGCCACGCGCTGAGTGTGACCATAACCTGAGTGATAAATAACGACTGTTTGAGCCATGAAAGTTCTCCAAAAGAAAATAAAAAAACAGCTTCTTGTTGTTTAAGAAGCCAAGTCAAAAACCAAGACTTCAGCATCTTTAGCATGCGTCAATTCAAGATTCGATTCAGCTTGAATGAGTGCAGCATCGCCCCCCTTCAAAGCTTGTCCGTTGACCTGCAATTCGCCGCGTATGAGGTGCACATAGGCTTTGCGGGCAGGATTCAAAGTGAGGGCCGCTTTTTCTTCGCCATCTAGCAAGCCCGCATACAAAGTTGCGTCGGCAGAAATCTGCACGGCATCGCCTTGGCCTTGGGGCGATGCCACCGCTTTCAAAACACCCCGCTTGCTCAAAACTGGAACGGTTTTTTGCTCATAACTTGGTGGGATGCCCACCACATTGGGCTCAATCCAAATTTGAAAAAAATGCGTTGTCTCGCCTTCTGCATGATTGAACTCGCTGTGCATCACGCCTTTGCCGGCGCTCATCCGTTGAATATCCCCAGGTGGAATGCCTTTCACATTGCCCATGCTGTCTTTGTGGGCCAAGTTGCCCGACAACACATAGCTGATAATTTCCATGTCCTTGTGCCCGTGGGTGCCAAACCCAGTACCGGGTGCAATTCGGTCTTCGTTGACGACACGCAAATTGCCCCATCCCATGAAGGCTGGGTCGTAATAACCTGCAAAGGAAAAGCTGTGGAATGACTTCAACCAACCATGGTCTGCGAAGCCACGCTCTGCGGAGCGGCGAATTTGAATCATTTGTTGCCTCATTTTTTGAATCAGTCGAAGGTTGAACTTTATATTGCATTACTTTCAATAAAAGTACTCTATTTTGTCGTTATCATTCAAATTATTTGAATGTAAAAATGCCACCTGTCTCTAGAGATCTGTTGACCCCCGATGCACTCAGCATGCTGCTGGCCATTGAAGAAACAGGCAGTTTTGCAGCTGCAGCAAGGCAACGCGGCTTAGTGCCTAGTGCTCTCACCTACCGCGTGAGGCAAATTGAAGACGCCCTGGATGTCTTACTGTTCGACCGCAGCAGCCGACAAGCCAAGGCCACCGACGCTGGCAAAGAATTACTCCGAGAAGCCAAACGCCTGCTGCAAGACGTGGACGCCTTGGCGAATCGAGTCAAGCGCGTTGCCACAGGTTGGGAGTCTGTGTTCACGGTGGCTGTTGACAGCATCATTTCCCGTTCAGTGGTGATGGAACTTTGCGATCGCTTCTTGGCGCCTCAACCACCCACTCGCCTGCGCATTCGATACGAAACCCTCTCGGGCACCTTGGCCGCACTCAAATCGGGCCAGGCCGACTTGGCCATTGGGGTGTTCTTGACAGCAGCCAGCCATGCCGAACTGTTGCACGACCGCTTGGGCGAAGTGAGTTTTGTATATGCTGTGGCACCACACCACCCCTTAGCCAATGCCCCCGAGCCACTCAGCGACGCAGTACTGCTTCAACACAGGGCCGTTGCGGTTGCAGACTCTGTGCCGCGTGGTGAGGGGGTCACGATTGGACTTTTGGGAGGGCAAGACGTCTTAACTGTGCCTGACATGCCCACCAAGTTGGAGGCACAACTCAGGGGCTTAGGCGGTGGCTTCTTGCCCGAAAGCATGGCCAAGCCTTATTTGGAAAGTGGCCGCTTGGTGGCCAAAAAGGTCAGCCGCGTTCAGCGCATCAGCCAAGTTGAATATGCCTGGCGCAATCCCAACGGCAACAGCCTTGGCCACTCCTTAAGTTGGTGGTTGTCCCAGTTGAGTCAAGACAGGACCAAACAGGCATTGCTCCAACCCCATCATCGCGTGTAGAGTAGCCCCATGACAAAAACAAACACTCAGACAAAACTTGTACAAAATTTCGCCATCATTGGTGCTGGCATGGCGGGCATTACTTGCGCTCGCACTCTCATGCAGGCTGGCCACCGCGTTACGGTCTTTGAAAAAAGCAAAGGCGCAAGTGGTCGCATGGCTACACGCTCCACCAGCTTTGGCAATTTTGATCATGGCACCCAATATTTCACTGTTCGAGATGAACGCTTTGCGCAAGCCTTGGCCACAACACCCAACATTTGCAAACCTTGGAGCGCCAATGCAGTTCGCGTGCTCGATGCCATGGGCCGTTTGGTCGAAGCCGCACGGCACACTCAAGACAAACATTGGGTGGCCACACCGGGAATGAACGCGTTGGTCAAAGCTTGGGCTCAGCCCTTGGTGCAAAACGACAGCATTCACTTTCAGTCCAAGGTGTTCAAAATAGAACGCGACACCTTGCACCCCGAACTTTGGCAACTGCACAGCGAAGAACCAGAAGGCGCCCAATCGGTGTTCAGTGGATTTGACCAAGTGTTATTGGCCATGCCCTCCGATCAAGCCATCGAATTGCTGCGCGTTTCCAAAATCAAAATGGAAAATGCGGCAGCCTTGTCGAAAGTACAAGTGGCACCTTGCTGGACACTCATGGTGGCATTTCCCAATGCTGCGCAACCTGGCCTTATTACCTTGGGGCCTCAGTGGAATGCCGCTCGCAGTGTGCACCACCGAGTTGCTTGGTTGGCACGTGAATCTTCCAAGCCAGGTCGCGATCTCATTGAGCGCTGGACCATTCAGGCCAGTGCAGCCTGGTCACAAGAACATTTGGAAGACGCACCTGAGCGCGTTGAAGCCAAATTGCTCAAAGCGTTTTCTGAAATTACGGGCATTCGCGCTACCCCGGCACATTCAGACGTGCACCGCTGGCGTTATGCCAAAACCTTGCAGCCGCTTGGCGCATCGCACATGCTGAGCCAAAAACAAGGCATTGGTTTGTGCGGCGATTGGTGTCTTGGTCACCGCGTTGAAGATGCTTTTGTTTCTGGCTTGGAACTGGCGCTGGCTGCACTTTGATTTGGAATGAATCGAGGTAGATTTGCACCCTCACCCACGGGTGAATTGCACGCCGGCTCACTGGTGGCAGCGCTTGCCAGCTGGCTGGATGCCAAGGCTATGCAGGGCGAGTGGTGGGTGCGCATAGAAGATGTCGATGGGCCGCGTTGCATTGACGGTGCAGCCGCCAACATTCTTCATCAACTGTCTGTGTGCGGGCTACATTCAAACGCTGAAGTTGCTTTCCAATCAGACCGGCATGCACTTTACGAGAAAGCACTCAAGCAGCTGATCGACAAAAACTTGGCCTACCCTTGCGGCTGCACCCGCAAAGAAATTGAAGAACAGCAAGGGGCCATGGGTTTGAGTTTAGAGCGCCACAAAGCAGCTGTTTACCCCGGCACTTGCAGAGACGGCTTGCATGGCAAAGCCATCAGAGCTTGGCGTTTCAATGTCGCCCAATGGAGTGCATTGCGAGGCCAACCGGAAGTCTATTGGCATGACAGACGCCTGGGGCCGCAATCGCAAAATGTTTTGGATGCGGTGGGCGATTTTGTGTTGAAACGCGCTGATGGCTTTTGGGCTTATCAACTGGCGGTGGTGGTAGACGATGCCGCGCAAGGCATCACCCACGTGGTGCGCGGAGAAGACTTGACTGACAACACAGCGCGGCAACTCTTGCTGCAGGAAGCATTGGCATTGAAGCACCCGCATTACTTGCATACACCCTTGGTCTTGGGCACCAATGGCGAAAAATTGTCAAAGCAAAATGGTGCCAAGGCATTGGATTTAAGTTCCAACACGGCTGTTGGCTTGGCCCTTCAGGCGGCAGCAAGTGCACTGGGCTTAAGTACCCAGAAGCATGGGTTGGATAGCGCCATGCTGCTTGAGTTGACACTTTCAAATTGGACCCAAGAGTGGGCGGCAAAGCATCCGCCTATCAGCCCTTAAAATCATCGCATGACTTCTGACTCTCCCACTCAAGCACCCGCCTCGGTCGCTTTTCCCAAAAACATCAAAAGCTTTGTGAAGCGTGCTGGCCGAACCACGACGGGACAAGCCAAAGCCTTTGAAGTTTGGGGCCCTCAGTTTTTACTGACCTACGTCCCCGGGCCAATGAATATGGCCAAAGCGTTTGCATTGAATGGGCAAGACGCAGCACCAGCCCCTGTCATTTTGGAAATTGGTTTTGGCATGGGAGAAGCCACCGCACACATTGCCAAAGTTCGACCCAATGCGCACTTCTTATGCTGCGAAGTGCACGAACCCGGTGTAGGCGCATTGCTCAAGCGAATCGGTGAACAAGACATTCAAAACATTCGAATTCTGCAACATGATGCGGTTGAAGTCATTGACAACATGCTTGCGCTGGCCTCATTGGATGGCGTGCATATTTTCTTTCCCGACCCTTGGCACAAGTCGCGTCACAACAAACGCAGACTCATACAAGCGCCTTTGATTGCCAAATTGGCCGCACGCTTGAAGCCTGGCGCTTACATTCATTGCGCGACCGACTGGGAACCTTATGCAGTGCAAATTCTAGAAGTCTTGAGTGCAGAGCCAATTTTGCAAAACACTGCCACGCAGGATCAGGGTGGCTATGCCATCAAACCTGACTATCGACCACTCACTAAGTTTGAAAATCGCGGTTTGAAATTGGGGCATGGTGTGTGGGATGTCGTCTTCAAACGCGTTTAAACCGCCTATTATCAATGGCGTAGGACCCAGCACAGTTGGCGTCCCCGCTAACACCACACTCTCTGCAATTGATTTTTTAGCTTCAAAGTTCAGGGCAATCACTTTGAAAGTATGGCTGCAGAGGTTTAAAGACGGCAGTATTCTGAATGCTTCTGGGCGAGTGATGGCGCCCCACGATAGTCTGCAGTTTGAATCACATCTTTATTATTACCGCAGTATTCATAACGAGCCAATCTTGCCATTCAAGGCGCAAATTATTTTTCAAGACGATTACTTGGTAGTGGCCGACAAGCCGCATTTCATGCCCGTCACCCCAAGCGGCCGCTACGTACAGCAAAGTTTGTTGGTGCAATTGAAAAAAGAATTGAATTTGCCAGAGCTATCACCCGTACACCGCATAGACCGCGACACAGCGGGCTTGGTGGTGTTCAGTGTTCGTGCTCAAGATCGCAATTCTTATCAAGAATTATTTCGACTGCGGCAGGTTGCGAAAACCTATGAAGCTATTGCAGGCGCACCTGAAACGTCTCATTTAAATCTTCAATTTCCTCTTGTTCATCAAAGCATGATGGTGGAGGATTCTCAATTTTTTAGAATGCGTGAAGTTGCAACGAGAGCGCCTAAAGACTTCGAAGAATTCAACAGTGAAACTTGGATTGATTGCGTGGAGCGTCTTCCAATTGACTTTGCGAGATTAAAGGGCGGCAACGCTCATTCACGAGTTTTAGCAAAATACATTCTAAAACCAGTCACCGGACAAAGACATCAGTTGCGCGTACACATGAATGCCTTAGGACTACCCTTGCTAAATGACCCGCTTTATCCATCTATCAACAGGGGACCAGATGAGGCGGAAGACTTTCATTGTCCTTTACAGCTTTTAGCAAAGCGTGTTTCTTTTGATGACCCGAACTTGGGTATCGCTCGGACATTTGTGAGTCAATTCAAATTGAGTTGTTGAGTTGCACATACCCATCAACACAATGTCTTTCACGGGAAAACTGAATCAAGCTGCAAGGCAGCTGTGCAAATTAACTCACACTTTTAGGGGTTTATTTTTTTGAAATTTGCCAAACTACTTTGCTTGCTTTTGCACACTCGTTCATGACAGTCAAAGCTCTTTGGGTCGATTGAGAACCGATGACAAAAGGATTTTGAGCACTGTCTTTGTGTGTTTTTAAAACATCTAACTTTTCTAAAGCTTGATCGTTTCGAATCTGGCTTATCTTTGTCCATCATGGACCGACACTTTGTCTTTCGTCAATCCACCTAAACGAGAGTGCACACGGCCACCTGTGCCCATGACCAATGCAAACAAAATTTCATTAGGACGTGGTGCATCCTGAATTCCTACTTCCATGCTGTTGAAGTGACTCCGCACGTAGCAAGCATGGATGTAATGCAAAGGCACCATGATGCGATAGCCTGCGCTGGCTACCGCTTTGTTAGCAGGAACAATGGCCTTGGGTTCACCCAAAATCGCTCGCATGGCCCAGCCACCCGCTTCATGCCAAACAGCCCCATGCTCCATTTCGCCATTGACACCCACGATAGCTGCTTTGCTGTAAACCTCAACATGGTCCTTACCTAGGGTGTCAACCAGTTCTTGCGCCAAGAGTGTGCCAAGTGAGCGCAATTCGGCCATAAAGGGCATCAGGTCAGGCTCATAGCGTCCCGCATACGGGTTTTCAATCACAGCGCAAGCTGCAGCTAGCTTAAGGGGTACATCGACAACAGGTCCGCCCTCATGGTATTGAGTTTCAATGATCAAGCTGCGCTTGCGAATTTTGATGAGGGACATTTTGTGCCTTGCTTGAATGACTAATTACTGCTTAGGAATTTTTGCATTGTTGACCACCTGAATCCACTTTTGGGTTTCAGAAGCCACCATGTTTTTCATTTCGTCCGACGTGCTGCCGCGAACATCGCCACCCATCTCTTCCAAACGTGTTTTAACGTGAGGCAATTGAATGGCTTTCAATGTTTCTGCATTCAATTTATCAATGACAGGTTTGGGTGTGCCTGCAGGCGCCATCAAGCCAGCCCAAGAGCGCACATCGTAACCAGGCACACCTTGCTCGGCAACGGTGGGCACATCAGGCAAGCCAACCCAGCGCTGAGGGCCGGTGGCAGCAATGGCTTTGAGTTTGCCCGCCTTGATGTTGGTCAGCACGGCCGTAGGTGGTGCAATGACGAAAGGAACATCACCCGCCAATAAGGCCGTGATAGAGCCTGCATCACCCCGATAAGGCACGTGGAGCAAATCGACTTTGCCCATGCTGGCTAGCAACTCGCCTGCCAAATGATGGGTGGAGCCAATGCCTGCCGTTCCGTATGCAATTTTTCCTGGGTTGGCCTTGGCCTGATTCAAGAGCGCAGGAAAATTGGCGATCTTGTTTTCGGCGTTGATGACAATCAAAAATGGGAAATAGGTGATCGTGCTGACCATCTCAAAATCTTGAACCGTTTTGTAATTGAGATTGTTGTAAATTGCACCAGCGACTGCATGACCGCCCGTTGCCAGGAGCAAGGTATAGCCATCCGGCTTGGCTTTGGCCACGGTCGTGGCTGCAATCGTGCCGCCCGCACCAGCCTGCGCCTCAACCACGACCGCTTGGCCCATACTTTTTGAAATTTCAGAGCCCACTGCACGCGCAATGGCATCAGCATTGCCGCCTGGCGCAAAGCCTTGCATGATTTTGATATTTCTATCGGGGTAGGTTTGTGCAAACGCTACGCCACTGACCAGCAAGGCCAGAGCAAGGGTCTTTTTCAAGAAGTTGGTTTTTGAGTTTTCTTGTTTCATCATTTGTCTCCATCAAAATTAAAAATAAAAATCCTTCTTACTGAGGATTCAATACGATTTTTCCAAGGGTCTCGCCTTTGTCCAAAATGATGTGCGCTTGAACTACATCGCTCAAGGACATCACAGTAGGCCGAGGGGCGCGAATTTTTCCATTTGCCATGTGTTCAATGGCTTGTTGCATCAATTGGCGTCGATTGTTTTCGTTCTCGTCAAAGGTGTGCATCGAGAAGCAGCGAATGCCCAAGCTTTTGGACAGCAACTCTCGCATCACAGAGAAAACATCCACACTGGGTTGGCCCGTGATGACGTTGAATGAGATGGCTGTGCCAAGTGGGCTCAAACTTCGCATGCATGCAGGCAAGTAGGCTCCGCCTAAGTGGTCATAGGCCAAATTGACACCCAAGCCTGCTGTTGCTTTGAAGACTTCTTCGCTCAGCGTTTCAGGATTTGAGTCAAGCACCACATCGAAACCATTGGCCAGGGCAAACTGCCGTTTCAGGTCAGTGCGTGCGGTTCCAATAGTTTGAAACCCATGAACTCTTGCAAGTTGCGACAACATGCCTGCCACGCCCCCAGCAGCACCCGTGATCAAGATGGCCCGTTTTTCTGCTTCAGTGCTTAAATTGGCACTTTGCAACAAAGCCAAAGCCAGTTGCAAATTGGGCAAACTCACCGCATCCTGAAAAGAAATACTGTCGGGCAAAAGGTAAGGTTTACGTTCTGGCACCGCAATAGATTGCACATAACACCCGCCCCGCTGAGGCAAGTCTCGCGAACTGAGCAACACTCGCTCGCCCACACGCGCTTGACTGACGCCCTCACCTACAGCATCGATGATGCCCGACAACTCAGCACCCGGCGTGGCAGGCAATGGCGGCATCCATTTGTAAATACCCTGTCGCATGAGCACATCGGGCCGGCCCACGCCAATGGCCATGGCTTTGATTCTGACCTCACCAAGCTTGGGAGTTGGCTCCACCACCTCCTCCACTTGCAGAGCTTCAGGCCCGCCCGGCTGGTGTACGCGAACAATGTGCATAAAGTGTCGACTTGAATTGAAGCTTCAGAAGCAGCTTAGATCTCAAGCCTGTGCAACGATCTTGTTGACCAAGGTGCCAATGTGCTCAATTTCAACTTCACACACGTCTCCAGGCTTCATGAACTTAGGTGGCTTTCGACTCCAACCCACGCCAGCAGGTGTTCCAGTTGCAATCACATCGCCAGGCATCAAAGTGAAGATGGTGGAGGCATAGCTAATCAACTTGGCTATGGGGAAGATCATGTGACCCGTGTGGCTAGATTGTTCCACCACACCATTCAAACGCGTGATCAACTTCAGTTCTTGATTGGGCTTGATTTCATCGGCAGTGACCATCCATGGGCCGAAGCCACCTGTCGATTCAAAGTTTTTGCCAGAAGCAATTTGCTTGGCATGAAATTGCCACTCACGAATACTGCCGTCGTTGTAGCAAGAATAACCCGCCACATGGTCAAAGGCATCTGCTTCTTTGATGAAGCGGCCTGGCTTGCCGATGATGACAGCCAACTCGCCCTCCCAATCCAAGCTGTTGGAAACATTGGGACAAACAATGCCTTGATTGTGCGCTACTTGTGAGCGCCAAACGCGCAAGAAAATGGGCGGCTCTTCTGACAACTCACGGTGCATACCGGCTGCCAAAACTTCTTGGTGGTGGTCCATGTAATTGCGCACGGCACAGATAATTTTTTCTGGCTCTGGAATCACTGGTAAAAATGTAATTTCACTCAACTTAGCCGATGGCTTTTTACCGACAACGTGGTCTTTGGCATTGAGGTATTCACCCGATCCGATGTAAGCCGCCAAGTTAGCAAACTGTGGCATTTCTTTGCCTAGATCGACCACATCGTCTTGCCCAAGTACTGCGCCCCATGTAGGACCATTTGCGCCAATGAAAGAAAGTAATTTCATGTTGAATCTCTTAATAAAGGAAAAGGTTTATTTGAAAGTGGCAGCTTGCCAGTCTTCAATGAGTTTGAAAGTGGGATCGCTTCTGCAAATAGCTTCTGTTTCACGCAGCAGTGTTTCGTCGTCTTTAGACAAGTCCAACGGATCGCCATGCGGCTGAGAAATGTAGAAAGGCATGTCGATGTAAATTTCAACCGTATTGCCCTCTGGGTCTGCAAAGTAAACAGACAATGCATTGCCATGGTTCAAAGGCAAAACTCGGCTTGCACCAAGTGCTTCGGCAGACTTTTTCAAATCTCTCAAATGCTGGATGGAGGGCACCGCAAAGGACAACTGCATCACAGTGCTAAAAGTTGCATC
>CAJCDH010000337.1 GCA_903961095.1 uncultured Burkholderiales bacterium
ACAGTTCAAAGGGGGCATGCTTGAAATTTGGGCACCCACGCAAGTGCCAGGTTTGGCGCGTGCGGCGGCTGCCAAGATGGCAAATCTATCAGATGACAAAGTCAAATTGAATGTCACCCTGCTGGGCGGTGGTTTCGGCAGACGCTTAGAAGCAGATGTGGTGGTGCAAGCCACCCAAATTGCCATGGCACTTGATGGCGCGCCGGTTCAACTGGTTTGGACGCGTGAAGAAGACATGACGCACGACTTTTACCGACCTATGCATGTGGCGCAATTGAGTGCAGCCATCAATGCCAAGGGCGAAATTGAAAGTTTGAGAATCAAGTCGGCAGGCGACGCTATTTCGCCGCGTTGGATGTCGCGCGTTTTGCCTGCACTGTCTGGCCCCTTTGATGCGCCCGACAAAACGACTGCTGAAGGCTTGTTTGATTTGCCCTATGGATTTGCCAATCAACACATGGCGCATGTCTCCACGCGCATGGGGGTACCCGTTGGTTTTTGGCGCTCGGTGGGTCATTCGCACAATGCGTTCTTCTCTGAATGCTTCATCGATGAGATGGCCTTTGAAACCAAACAAGATCCTCTAGCGTTCCGCTTGTCATTGTTAAAGCAGACACCACGTTATGCGGCGGTTTTAAAGCTGGCTGCAGAAAAAGCCAAATGGGGCATGGCCTTGCCAACAGGCCATGCACATGGGCTTGCATTGCACGAATCATTTGGCTCTATCGTGGCGCAAGTGGTTGAAGTGTCGATGCAGGATGGTAAGCCGCGTGTTCATCGCGTAGTGTGTGCCATCGATTGCGGTACCGTGGTCAATCCTGCTACTGTGGCGCAACAGGTTGAGAGCTCAGTTATCTTTGCTTTGACCGCCGCCCTGTTTGGACAAATTGATATTCAAGACGGCGTGGTTCAACAAAACAACTTTACCAATTACCCCTTGGTTAGCATGGCGCAATCGCCTGTCGTAGAAACTTGGATTGTGCCCAGTACGCAACCACCAGAAGGTGTGGGTGAACCTGCTGTGCCGCCTTTGGCGCCTGCTGTGGCCAATGCCATGTTCAAACTCACCGGTCAGCGACTAAGATCTTTGCCATTGAAGGCATAACCCCTTACCCTACTTGAATTTGCATTTCGATCAAAATCATTTTATGCCAAATTACAAACTCCAAGTCGAAGTCGTTCCGCAGTATCTGCCTGAGCAGTCTGATCCTGCAGGCAATCTCTACACATTTGCCTACAGCATCACCATCACCAACAAGGGCAATATTGCCGCACAGCTTATTTCAAGATACTGGAGCGTGAATGACGCCAACGGTCTTCACGAGAAAGTCAAAGGATTGGGCGTGGTGGGCTACCAGCCCTTGTTGCAGCCTGGTGAGAAATTTCAATACACCAGCGGTACTCGCCTAAGAACGCCTACAGGCACCATGCATGGCAGCTATTTTTGTGTGGCCGAAGATGGCGAGAAGTTTGATGTCGACATTCCTATGTTTGTGCTGGATGCTCTTAGCAATGAGTCGGGCAAACGAAATTTGCACTGAATTTTGACAAGCCAAATAGC
>CAJCDH010000338.1 GCA_903961095.1 uncultured Burkholderiales bacterium
GCCATCTCGCTGGGCCAGCCCGTTCTGATCGAAAACCGTCCTGGTGGCGGTGGCAACATTGGTGTTGACGTCGTCGCAAAAGCCGCACCTGACGGACTCACCATCGGCATGGCCGCAGTGGCGATGCATGCCATCAACCCCTGGCTCTTCAAGAAGATGCCTTACGACGCGATCAAGGACTTCGCACCCATCACCCAGATGGTTCGCATCCCCAACGTACTGGTGATGAACGCGGACACGGCCAAAAAATTGAACATCACCAATCTGAAAGAGTTCATTGCCTACGCCAAGGTCAATCCAGCGAAGCTGTCGTACGCCAGCGGTGGCAATGGCAGCGGAGGCCATTTGGCCGGGGAGATGTTCAAGACCAAGGCCGGCTTGTTTGCTGTGCACATTCCTTACAACGGAGGCGGGCCTTCCCAACTCGCCATGTTGTCGGGCACGGTGGATTTCACACTGGACAATCTGGCCACATCGGGTGCCAACATCCGGGCTGGCAAAGTGCTGCCTCTGGCTGTGACCACGCTCAAGCGCAGTGCGCTGCTGCCCGATGTGCCCGCGATGGCGGAGATCTGGCCCGGCTTTGAAATCGATACCTGGTGGGGCCTCGTCGCGCCAGCGGCGACGCCCAAGGACGTTGTCGCTCGTCTTAACAAAGCCTTTGTCGCCGCGCTGGAGTCGCCCGACATCAAAACCAAATTCGCCGGCATGATGGCTGAACCTGTACCAACGTCGCCCGAGCAGTTCGCTGAGCTCATCAAGCGCGAGTTCAACCGTTATGAAGGCGTTGTAAAGGCCAGTGGAGCAAAGGTCGATTGAACGCGCCAATTCAACCCACCATGGCCCTTGCTGGACTGCTTAACGGTCACACGGTTTTGGTCACAGGTGCCGGCCAGGGCAACGGCGAAGCGCTGGCACAAGGCTTGTCCCAGTTGGGCGCTCATGTGGTGGCAACCGACATTCGGAGTGATGCGGCCCAAAACACGGCGCGACGAATCCATGCTGCCGGTGGCAGCGCTGAGGCCGGCGCACTGGACGTGTCGGATGCGAGTGCCTGCATCGCATTCGCCGATTCATTCAGACTTCAGCCCGGGCACAAGTTCGTGCTCGTCAACAACGCCGGTATACGCCCTCGCCATGCATTCGATGCCCCGGAGCGCGACAAGGCCTGGCGCGATGCGATGGCGGTCAACGTCGATGGCGTGCGCAACACGATGCTGGCATTCAGGGCACTGCTGGCGGCGTCTCAAGGCAATGTGGTCAACATCGGCTCCATCTCTGCATCACGCGCCTCGGCGGGCGGCATTTCCTACTCCACCAGCAAAGCCGCTGGCGAAATGCTGACCAAGGTGATGGCGCTGGAGCTTGCAGCCGAAGGTATTCGCGTCAATGCAGTGGCCCCAGGTGTGATGGAAACGCCGATGACCGAAGCGTCGCGCACCAACCCGGCCCGGCGCGACTACCTGATGCAGCGGATCCCGATGAAGCGTTTTGGCAGGCCCGACGAGTTGGTGGGCCCCGTCGCGTTTCTGGCCTCACCCTTGGCCAGCTACGTGACTGGCGCGGTGATGAATGTTGATGGCGGCTTTCTGGCCTTGTGAAAAATTCGTTGTCAATCATCACTGCGGTCCGAGTCCGACCCAGGTAACAAGCCATTTTTCACCTTGATCCCTTGCACTTTGACTTCGATCTAAGTCAAGCCCACCCAAGCGACTTCAAGATCGGTGTTGGACACCCATGGGCCCTCGATGTCGTCAATGGCAAAGCTGTGCGGTACGTGGGTCTGAATTTGGATCTTGACGTTGATGAAACCATGCTCAGAAACAGACACGCCCGCTATTTCAGCGGCAAGTGTTTTGCCGTCAGGCGCGCGGTCTTAGGCTTGCAACACCAGATTTAAAGTTCCCTTTAATTTCATCGAAAAATTTAATCCAAAGTCCGACCTTCGCCAACTTCCTCATGCGTCACACCATCGCGAATGTGATAAAGGCGTTGAAATGTTGGAATTATTTTTTCGTCATGTGTCACCACAATAATGGCTGTATTGGATTGTTTGGCCATGGCATTCAAAATTCGCATCACGCCTAACGCCCTTTCGCTGTCCAAAGGCGCCGTGGGTTCGTCGGCCAAAATAACGGGTGGGCGATTGGCCAATGCTCTTGCAATAGAAACGCGCTGCTGCTCACCACCCGACAACTGCGAAGGCTCGGCTTTTGCGCGATGCACAACATCCAGGGAAGTTAACAACTCAAGAGCGCGCACTCGTGACTGTTCGTTTGAAGCGCCTGCCAACATAGGCAACAAGGCGACGTTGTCGGTGACATCCAAAAAAGGGATGAGATAAGGGGCTTGAAAAACAAATCCGATTCGATCTCTTCTCAAAGCGCGCAGATCTGGAATTTTCCAGCCATTGTCATAGATGAGCTCATCACCCAGTGTCATTTTCCCAGAGCTCGGCTCAATGATGGCACCCAAACATTTCAGCAATGAACTTTTACCCGAGCCAGAGGGGCCTACAAGCCCTACAACTTCGCCTGGCGCTACGTACATGTTGACATTTTTCAAAGCTTCTACAGCCGTATCACCTTGTCCGTAAACTTTCCGAAGATCTTCAATTTTGATTCCACCCATTGCGTTTGCCATGTCTGAGTTCTTATCCAATTGCTTGGGCTGGATCAACACCTAATGCTGCTCGAATTGCCAAGGTACTGGCCAGTGAACAAATGAGCATGGTGAGCGCAAAACCCATCAAGGCATCTTCGGTCAATAACAAAACAAATTTAGGGAAAAATGGCGCCCAAATTGTTGCAGCAATTTTGCCCACAACAAAGCCGATAACCCCTAGGCCCAATGCCTGTTGCAAAATCATCCATGCAATGGTGGCATTTTTGGTTCCAATCAATTTGAGAACGGCTATTTCACGAATCTTTCCCAAGGTCATGGTGTAGATGATGAACGCCACAATGGCGGCACTGACGATCGCAAGAATGACCAAGAACATGCCGATCTGCTTGGCCGACGTGGCAATTAATTTCTTAACCAAAATTTCTTCCATGTCGTCCCGCGTATAAACCGTCAGATGCTTCCACCTTCTAATGGGTTCGGCCACAAAATCAGGATGCCATCCTGGCAATACACGCACCAAAACAGCATTCACATGTCGACTGCTGGTTTGTAAATTTTGAACAGCATCCAAAAGTCCAGGGACAGAAGGACGGTTGAAACTTGGATTTAAAGCAGTTCGAAGTCGTTCATTGACGATGGCATCGTTGTCTTTCAAAAACTGGGCTTCTTGGGCATCTTTGAGAGGAATGAAAACCATCGGGTCGCCACCTGAAGACACCATTCTTTGAGTGATACCAACCACCTCGTACACATGACGTCGTATTTGAATTTTGTCGCCCATGCTGAAACCTGTTTTGACATCCACCACGGCTTCGTAATGGCTTTTTGTCAGGTGGCGACCCGCCAGCAAGTGTGAAGGTTGACCTGGCAAATGCGGCGCTCCCGGTTCAATGCCAACGACCATGCTTCTGGTTTCTTTGAAAATATCATGGCTCAGCACACTGACCTGCATGGTGAAATAGGTCACATTGGCGGCCTGCAATACGCCGGGCATACCGGCAATACTTCGTACCACATCGTCTTTCAAACTCGAAGATTCAGCATAGGGCCCTTGCGTATCTTTTTGTACGACCCATAAATCTGCGCCGCTATTGCTCAGTAAGGTTTGCGCGTCGTCTACCATGCCCCGAAAAACACCGGCCATGGTTAAAGTGACGCCAATTAAGAGGCCAAGCCCAATACCGGTGAGTAAAAACTTAGCCCAGTTGTGACCAATGTCACGGGCCGCCAAATTGATCATGTCTGGGGCTTTGTGATCAAAGCATCAACGACTTTGAAACGGGTTTGAGATGACAGCGGCTTTTCGCTGTAAACAACCACCTCATCACCCTGCTGCAAGCCTTCAAGGACTTGAACCCAGCCTTCAGTGCTGAATGCGCCCAACTTCACATCCACAAACTCGAGCTGATGAGGCGTCAATTTCCATACACCCGTGCGTCCCTGAAATTGCTGCACGCTGGCTTGAGGGAGAACCAACGACAGAGAAGTTGCAGGCAAGATTAAAGTGATTTCGGCCATCTCTCCCATCGATAAATTAGCTGGCAATTGATCAAACGACACTTGCGCTATTTTTTCTTCAGTGACTGAATCTGATTGCCACTCCACACGCTCGACTTTTCCCACCCAATTCTGAAGTGGGTTGGAACGCAAAACAATGGAAGCGGGCAAACCCACAGCCAGCCCAAAAGAACGACCTTGATCAACACGCATCTTGATCCAAAAGCTGGTGGGTTGTGACAAACGCAATACGGCTTGACCCGCCACGACAGTGCTACCCGCTTCAGCATCTCGGCTGGTGACCACAGCATGCGCAGGTGCAATCAAACGCATAGATTGACGCTGCACTAAAGCGGCCTGCTTGTCCGCTTGAATTTTCTTAATGTCTTGGGAGGCAGAAGCCAAATTCGCTTGGCCCACTTTGACGATTGCATTTGCAGATAGCAACTCTTGTTCGCGAACTTCCAAAGCTCCTTGACTGATAAAGTTTTGTCGCGCAAGTTCAGTTTGTCGAATCCAATTTGTATTCGCCACGGCACGACGTGTTTGAGCATCTTCCAATTGAGCCTGCGCAGAGGTCAGTGCGCTCATGGCCTTGGCCAGTGCCGCTTCTTGTGATGCATGGCGCTCATCCAGATCCAAGGGATCCATCTCGGCTAACAACTGACCTGCTTTCACATATTGACCTACCTGAACGTGAATGCGCAGGACACGGCCAGCAGCGAGGGGGCCAAGCAACCAACTTTGCTGTGCTTCGACGCCACCAATCCCAAAAATGGTTGGATTCAAAGACCTTTTTTGAACTTGAACTGCTGTGATTTTGACGGGTGCAAGTGGCCCGATGCGAAACGCGACAAACACAACAATGGCCAGTAATACCAGACCCCCTATAAAAAACAAGGTGCGCTTAGAACTCAGCAATGGAACAATTTTCATGAGTTCTCACAAAGGGCATTTACAGATTGATTGGCAAAAAACACCAATCAGTGATTCTGCAATTTTTCCAAATGCTTCACTTGATGTAGATCAACTCAATATATGCGTGGCCTCCAAGCCCAAGGTGCAAACCAAGGAGCGGCTCTCACCCGGCGTCAAGCTGAGCAGCTTTTTTGCAAGCTCTGTATGGCGCAAAGCGCCGGGCAAAGCGCTGATCGGCTCCACGCAAACATGGTTGAACCCCAATGGGGTGTGAATCAGCAAATGAGAGGCATATTGGCTGCGCAGCGCCAATTGCCAATCCCGGGTCAATGGCAGCATGATTTGGCCGGAGTAATTTTCATAAGCAACGGTGCCCGCTTGCTCTAATGGCAAGGGAAAGGTTTGCATTGGACTGGGTGACATGCAAGCTTCAGCATGGCCTAAACCGTCTAATCCAATCACGTGCTGTCGTTGTGCATGAACGCGCCAAACATCAGTTTGGTCATGGGCCCCCGTTGCGTAAGGCAAAAAAGGGTGCCAGCCCAAGCTCAAGGGCATGGTCTCTGAAGATGTGTTGCAAACTGAAACCTGAACAGTCAATCCCACCTCACTGAGCTGGTACATCAAGATGGCCTCAAATGGCCACGGCCATTCGGCATCTGTACCGGCGTGCTTCATGCGCAGTTCTGCGCTGCTGCTGGTGGTCTGCATCAGTTGCCAAGGGCGTCGATGTCCAAAGCCGTGCAATCCCTGCTGGGTTGGTGAAGCGTTGTCGAGTGTGATGTCTTTGCCAAACCACATGAACTGCGCTGGCGCCAGTCGGTTGGTGAAGGGCAACATCACAAAAGCGCCCGCTTTGGGCCAGTCATGCGGGTGAAAGGGCTCTTCGCTGCGCCAAGGCACGATGCAATCGATAGGCGGTTGTCCGTCTGTGTAAGTCAAGGAAAGCAGGCGCCCTCCAGCGGACGGCGAAATTTCTGCAATGTAATGACCCGCCTGAATCCGAACCGTGGGGCAAACGGCCAAAGGCGGCATTCGCAAATGGCTCAATCTGCTTTGGCTCCGGAGAATTCGACAGCCTCTTTCCACTTGACAAACTGACTGTCCATGAACTGCCTGAACTCTGGGACCGTGGTGGGCCGAGGCTCGACATCCATGGCGGCCATGCCTTGACGAACGGCTGGATCGGCCAATGCGGCCATGACATCTTGGTTGATCTTGCTGATGAGTTCAGCGGGCGTTCCGGCGGGAGCGTGCAAGCCGCACCAGCCAGAAGCGTCAAAGTCCAAAATCCCCAACTCTTGCAGGGTTGGGATGTTGGGCAACAAAGCCGAGCGGGTCTTTCCTGTGGTGACCAGTGGAAAGACCCTGCCCGAGTTCAGATGGGGGCTTGCATCGCCCATGCCTGCCAACATGACTTTGACGTGACCCGCCAGCAAGTCGTTCATGGCGGGTGCGCCGCCCTTGTAAGGAATGTGGTTGAGGTTCAATTTGAGCTTGCTTTTCAACAGCTCCACACCCAAATGTTGCGCGGTGCCGCTGCCCGCTGAGGCATAAGCCAGCGGATCTTTGGGGTTTTTGGCCACGGCAATGAAGTCATTCAATGATCTGGCTGGAAAGGATTCGTGCACCAACAGCACGCTGGCAAAGCTGGAAATCTGTGCAACGGGTACAAAGTCCTTTTTGGTGTCAAAAGGCAAGGTTTTGAACAGGCTGGGATTGATGCCAAATGGCCCGGCAGACACCAGCAAGGTGTAGCCGTCAGGGTTGGCTTTGGCCACATAAGCCGAGGCAATATTGCCTGAAGCGCCCACCCTGTTTTCAACCACCACACCGTTTTTCCACTTGAGTTGCAACTGCTTGGCAAGCAAGCGCACGGTTTTGTCTGTGGCACCACCTGCGGGAGTGGCCACAACCAAAGTAACCGGCTTGTTGGGAAAGTCGGTTTGCGACCAAGCCCCGAAAATAGGGCTCATCAAAATTAAGAATGCCATCAAGAATTTCATCGTTCAGTCCTTTTCAAGTTGAGTAAAGAGGTCACGCGGCCAGCGCAAGCCGCTCGAAATATTCAGCCGGTGCATGTTGAATTTTCATTTGGTCTATCGCCAATTGATGCATCCGCGCTTGGATGAGGGGGTCCGTCAACGGTGTTTTTTGCAAAGGATCGGTTTGCAAATCAAACACCGCAGAGACGGTGTCTTTCAAGGTGCCAGGCCCTTGGTGGTTGTAGAAAGGCGATTTGGGCGTCGCAGGGATTTTCATCACCGGAGCGGCCCTCGAAAAGGGCATCGCAGGCACCAGTTGCGCTTGCTGCAACTCGTCAATGCTGAAAAACTCTTTCATGTGCATGGGCATCAAGGTGTACTGATTCAAATTGCCCCCATGCACATCGGGCGGATAAATGAAACTGGTGTATCGCCCGTCGGTCACGTTCACAGCGCTGCCAAAAACCCCGTAAATACAGGCTTCACGGTTGCTCAACTGCGCGTCAGCCAAGGCGGGTAGCAAAGAATGGGCTGACACCTCGGGTGGTAACGGTGCACCATAAATGTCCATCAGCGTAGGCATGATGTCCATGGTTTGGGTGAGCAACTGCCTTCGGGTGCCGGCCTGTGCAGCGTGTTTGGGGTGGTGAATGAACAACGGAATGTGCGCCACTTCGTTGTAGCACGGCATGATGTTTTTCGCCCACCAATCGTGCTCACCCAACAAAAATCCGTGATCAGTGGTGACGATCAAGGCGGTGTCTTTCCACAAATCATGGACATCAAAATGGTCCAATAAACGCCCCAACTCGTGGTCACACAGCGCGATGATGGCGGCGTAATTGGCGCGCAACTCTTCGCATTCATCAAAGGTCTCGGTCACCCTGGCATAAGGTGGCCAGTCCAGTGTCGGGCCTTTGTAATCGCTGGAAAATGCTTGGCGAAACTCTTGGGGTGCGTGAAAAGGCTCATGCGGATCAAATGTTTCGAGGTGCAACAACCATTGGTCTGCGCTTTGGTTGGTGTTGAGGAAATCCAAGCCGGAATCAAAGCACCTGACCGATGGAAAGTCTGGGTATTCCTTGATGTGTTCGCGGTTGATCATGTTGCGCGACAACTTGTTGCGCCGCTGCTCTGAATACTGAACAGGGTGATACATCTCTTTGAAGCGCTTCCATGGCGGATCCACCATCGCTTTCCACGGGTCGCCTTCTTGCCCACGGATGAAGTCGTAGGTGTCATAACGGTTGTGGTACGTGGCACCACCATCGCCCCAGTAATGGAAGTGGTCTGAAATCAAATGGCTGTAGACATTGTGTTTGTGCAGCAGCGCTGCAAATGAATGGTCAAACGGCTCCAGCGGCCCCCAGCCGCGGTGTAAGAAGTTCAAACGACCCGTGTGCAAGTCACGCCGCGCAGGCATGCAGGGCAAGCTGCCCACGTAGTGGTTGTCAAACACCACCGAACGGTCTGCCAAGCGCTGAAAATTAGGCGTAGGGATATCTTTGCCGCCATAGCAACTCAAGGCTTTGCGATTGAGCGAGTCAAATAAAACGAAAACAGTTTTCATGGGCAATGTGTTTTTAGGGTCACTTGTGTTGCATGCTAGTCAACTTCAATCCATGCTACAAATCGATTTTTATGAATAATTATTCGATTTAAATGAATTACTTTAACCCTCGGCATCTACAAGCCTTCGTCAGCGCCATCGAAACCGGCTCAATGATCAAAGCGGCCCGTGAGTTGCACATGGGGCAACCTGCATTCAGTCAGGCCATTGCCAATTTGGAAACCATCGCTGGCGTCAAACTCATGACACGCACCACCCGGTCCCTTCAACTGACACCTGCGGGCGTCGTGTTTTTCAGGGATGCGCAGCGGGTGCTGGACATGAACAAGCGCTTGCAGCACAACACACGCCAGTGGGCGAATGGCCAACATGGCAGTATCAGCGTGCTCAGCATCCCCTCTGTCGCGCATCTTCTGCTTCCGATGGTGGTGAAATCGTATGGCGACTTGCATCCAGAGGTCGAGATTCAAGTGCATGACCATGCCGACCCCCAACTGCGCTTGTTGATGCAATCGGGTGAAGGTGATTTCGCTATTTTTTCGAACGCTCAAAAAGGCGACAGCTTCAAGAACTTGCCCATCCTGAAAGACCGTTTGCGGTGGGTCGGCTCCAGCTCAGCCCCGTTGGCACAAGAACCACACATTCGCTTAAAAGATTTGCAGCGTCAACAGTTCATCGTGATGCGTCGTGGGGCTATCAGAGACATGGTCAACCCGCTGCTCGACAAGATTCAAAGTCCTGTGCCGTTGATCGAAGTCGATCAGCAATCTACCCTGGTGGGCATGATCGCAGCAGGTTTGGGGATGACGTTTTTACCCAGCTTGAGTTGTCAGTCTTCGACCCATACCCAAACCACACACAGGGCATTGGATTTTGGCGATTTTCATCGCGCCATTCAAATCTCGCGCTCCACTGCGCGTGATCTGATGCCCTGTACCCGTGCGTTTCTTCGCTTGTTTATTTCAAAATTGCAAGCTGGCCATTTCCAATTTCAAGAGGGTGTGGAGTTGCTTCCCTTGAGAGACCCTGAAATTGATCAATTTTTGACTTAATTGGCCCGATCGCAAAAATCAAAAAGCCCGGAAGAGAACCGTCCGGGCTTTTTGTTCTTCCTGTCACTGAAGGCGCTTACTTCTTGGCTGGGGGCAAGTCCGTGCAACTGCCATGCGCCACCTCTGCCGCCATGCCAATACTCTCGCCCAGCGTAGGGTGCGGATGGATGGTTTTGCCGATGTCCACAGCGTCTGCGCCCATCTCGATGGCCAGAGCGATCTCGCCAATCATGTCGCC
>CAJCDH010000339.1 GCA_903961095.1 uncultured Burkholderiales bacterium
GGCAGCCAATGAGGGCAGGGACAGGCTAGAACCTGCTGCCAAGGCCAAAACGGATTTGATGAACTGATCACGACGCATGGTGTCTCCTTTGAGTGCAAAATCGATGACCGATCATGATCTCTTAAACTGTCATTTACCTGTCTAAATCCCTAGGGAAAGTACTGATCCATGCGCTTATTGTTGGTCGAAGACGACCCCTACTTGCAAGAAACCCTCGCACGCAGCTTGTCTCGGCGCGGTATGCAAGTCAGCTGTGCGGCATCCGCCGCTCAAGCCTTGAGCTTGTGGAAAAGTGTGCGCCCTGATGTGGTAGTGCTGGATTTAACGCTGCCCGATGGCGATGGTTTGAATGTGGTCTCCCAAATTCGAAAAGAAGGCCTGACCACCCCCGTGTTGGTGCTCACCGCCAGAACCACGGTGGGCGATCGCGTGTTGGGCTTGAATTCGGGTGCCGACGATTACATGGCCAAGCCTTTTGATTTGGACGAACTGGAAGCCCGTGTCAATGCCCTTTATAGAAGAGCTCACAGCAGCGCGGCCACCTTAGATCAAAGAGAAGGCACTGGGATGGCTCGCGCAGACCTTCACACAATTGAGTTGGGCGCCTTGACTTTGGATACCTTGAACGGCGCGGTTTACTTGAACCGTCAACCCATGGAACTGACACCACGCGAAGTGGCCATGTTGCAGGCTTTGATGTCGCAGCCGGGTCAGGCGGTTTCCAAAGAGCGATTGTTTGCTGCGGTGTTCCCACTTGAGTTGGACGTTCAATTTGAAGCCATCGAAGTGGTGGCTTATCGACTTCGTAAAAAATTAATAGACACGGGCCTTGGCTTGGTGACTTTGCGTGGCTTGGGCTACTTATTGAAAGTCAACGCATGATGCTCGGTACGGCATCCAAAATGTCGATGCGCAGGAAATTGTTGTTGGGAATTTTGTTGCCCCTGTTGGTCTTGGTTGGCATCAATGCCTGGAGCCTGTATCAAGAAGCTTTGAACGCTTCTGACATTGCCTATGACAGAAGCCTGTTGGCTTCAGCCAAAACCATCAGTGAGCAACTCGATGTGGTGGGCTATGACAACGATGCCCAGATCCGGGCCTTAGTACCCTACGCCGCCACCGAGGCCTTTGAATCAGACAATCAAAGTCGCTTGTATTACAAGGTTTCACATTTGAATGGCACCATGGTTTCGGGATTTGCAGAATTGCCCGAGTGGAAAGGACAAATTCCTGCCAAGCCCGCCTATGCGGCTTTAGTTGATTTTTACAACGATACCTACCAAGGTGAAGAGATCCGTGTGGCCACGCTGCTGCAGCCTGTGGTGAGTGAAAAGGGGCGTGCCATGGCTGTGATTCAAGTGGCTGAAACCTTGGAGTTGCGCCACACCTTGGCCCGTGAATTGTTGATCGGAACCCTTTGGCGACAGGCCTTGCTATTGGGCATCATTGCATTGGTCGTGGTGAGTGTTGTGCAACGTGCGACACAACCGGTGCGCAAACTGTCTGAACATTTGGAAAATCGATCGGAGCATGATTTGGCTCCCCTGGCTTACGACGCGGCACCGCAAGAAATTCAGCCTCTCATTTTGGCCACCAACCATGTGATGCAAAAGTTGCAATCTTTGTTGGCACAGCAAAAAGGCTTTGTACGCGATGCGGCGCACCAACTTCGAACGCCCTTGGCCGTTTTGAAACTTCAGGTGCAATCGGCGCAGCGTGGCGATACACCCAACGAACAATCCCTGCAAGACATTGCGCTCACCATTGACCGTGCCACGCAGTTGATCAATCAAATGTTGGCGCTGGCCAAGGTCGAGCAACTCAATGTTTCAACACAGCCTGCATGCACTGATTTTTCACAAGTCGCTCGTGAAGTCGCGCTCGAGTTAGCGCCTTTGATGGTCGTGAAGAGTTTGGATTTTGAGATTGACACAGAGGTCAGTGCTGTCAATGCGCCGGATTGGATGCTCAGAGAACTTACCCGTAATTTGCTGTCCAATGCGATTCGGCACAGTCCGCAGGGCGGCCGTTTGAAACTGGATTTACGGCCTCATGGCGAAACAGTGAAGCTCAGTTTGCGAGATGAAGGCCCTGGCCTCAGTGAGGATCTGCAAAGACGATTGTTTCAACCTTTTGCAACGGGCGATACACGTCAGGGAAGTGGCTTGGGCTTGTCCATTTGTTTGGGCATTGTGCAATCGCTTCAAGGTGAAATTAAATTGCGCAACGAACCCATGACGGGTTCGGTCAGCGGCTTGAACTGCGATGTGCAGTTCAAGCGCGCAGACCCACAGGCAAGCTGAAAATCACATCAACAGATGTTCGCCGGCGTTGTCGCCGCCCAGAATCACGTAGTTGACTTTGCGAATGTCCATGAGCTTGGTGCCACCTGAGTAGCTGATAGAACTTTGGGTGTCTTGTTCCATCTCAATCAGGGTGTTGGCCAAATGGCCCTTGATTGGCTCCAATATGCGCTTGCCTTCTACGTGCTTGTACTCGCCTTTGTTGAAATCAGAGGCCGAGCCGTAGTACTCCTTGTAGAGCTTGCCGTCCACTTCGACAGTAGCGCCAGGCGACTCCTCGTGACCCGCCAACATCGAGCCAATCATGATCATGGTGGCGCCAAATCGAATGCTCTTGGCAATGTCGCCGTGCTCGCGAATGCCGCCGTCGGCAATGATGGGCTTGGTCGCCACGCGAGCGCACCATTTAAGCGCAGACAACTGCCAGCCGCCTGTACCAAAGCCTGTTTTGAGTTTGGTGATGCAAACTTTGCCAGGGCCAATGCCTACTTTGGTGGCGTCTGCGCCCCAGTTTTCCAAGTCAATGATGGCTTCGGGGGTGCCCACGTTGCCCGCGATGATGAAAGATTTGGGCAGCTTTTCTTTCAAATTGTGAATCATCTTTTGAACACTGTCGGCATGACCGTGTGCAATGTCGATGGTGATGTATTCGGGCGTCAGACCTTCTGTCACCAATTGGTTGACGGTGTCGTAATCGGGGCCTTTGACGCCCAGAGAAATAGATGCAAAAAGACCTTTGGCATGCATGTCGCGGACAAATTTGACATTGTCCAAGTCGAAGCGGTGCATGACGTAGAAGTAACCGTTTTGCGCCATCCAAGTGCAGATCTTCTCGTTCACCACCGTTTTCATGTTGGCCGGAACAACCGGAAGACGGAATTTGCGGCCACCCAGCTCTACGCCAGCGTCGCATTCAGAACGGCTTTCCACACGGCATTTGCGGGGAAGCAGCAAGATATTGTCGTAATCAAAAATTTCCATTTAACCAAGCTCCAAAAGGATCGTTGAAAGAACGAGTGAGCGCTTGGCTTGGCCGGTTTTGAGTGCTATTTTTTTGGGCAAAAAAAACCGGGCGCAAGAATCTTGGGCCCGGTGGCTGATTCTACCGGTTTTGTTTTGCATTTTGCCAACAAAGCCTCAGGAGTTTCTACAATTGGGGAATGTATGACCAAACGCCCCTGCTGAACAACCTGAACCCTGAACAACTGCGGGCGGTGACACTTCCCTCTGAATCGGCCCTGATTCTGGCCGGGGCCGGGTCGGGCAAGACGCGGGTATTAACCACCCGAATTGCTTGGTTATTACAGACCTCGCAGGTCGGTTCGGGCGGTGTTTTGGCGGTGACCTTTACCAACAAGGCTGCCAAAGAGATGATGCTGAGGTTGCAAGCCATGTTGCCGGTCAACGTGAGGGGCATGTGGATTGGCACCTTTCACGGGCTATGCAACCGTTTTTTACGGGCCCATTACAAGATGGCCAACCTGCCGCAAACGTTCCAAATTTTGGACACCCAAGACCAGTTGTCGGCCATCAAGCGCTTGTGCAAACAACACCATGTCGACGATGAGCGTTTTCCACCCAAACAATTGCAGTGGTTCATTGCGGGCTGCAAAGAGGATGGCCTGCGACCTAAAGATGTTGACGTGCGAGACGATGAAACGCGCCGCAAAGTTGAAATTTACAAGCTCTACGAAGACCAGTGCCAGCGCGAAGGTGTGGTTGACTTTGGCGAGTTGATGTTGCGTTCTTATGAATTGCTGCGCGATAACGATGCCATTCGTTTGCACTACCGCGCGCGTTTTAAGCATGTGCTGATTGACGAGTTTCAAGACACCAATAAATTGCAATATGCTTGGATCAAAATGATTGCAGGCTTACCAGCAGATCATGGCAGTGTCGTGCTAGCGGTGGGTGATGACGATCAAAGTATTTATGCGTTTCGAGGCGCACGCGTGGGCAACATGGCCGACTTTGTGCGCGAGTTTGGCGTACAACACCAAATTAAGCTGGAACAAAACTATCGCAGCTACAGCAATATTTTAGATTCTGCCAATGCGCTCATTGGCAACAACAAAAATCGCTTGGGCAAAAACCTGCGTACCGACCAAGGTGCTGGCGAGCCTGTGCGTGTGTATGAATCAACCAGTGATTTTGCAGAAGCGCAATGGTTGGTAGACGAAGTTCGCCAACTGGTCAAAGGCGATGGTTTGATGCGCAAAGAAGTGGCGGTCTTGTACCGCAGCAACGCACAAAGTCGAGTCATGGAAACAGCGCTTTTCAATGCTGGTGTGCCCTACAAAGTTTATGGCGGTCTGCGCTTTTTTGAGCGGGCTGAAATTAAACATGCCTTGGCTTATTTGCGCATTTTAGAAAATCCCAACGACGACACCAGCTTCTTGCGCATTGTGAATTTTCCGCCGCGTGGCATTGGTGCCCGCAGTGTGGAGCAGTTGCAAGACGCCGCCAAAGGTTTGGGCTGCTCCCTGCATGATGCGGTCAGCACCACAGCCGGCAAGGCGGGCGCTAAATTGGCTGGGTTTGTGGCCATGATCGATGTGATGCGAGAGCAGACCCCCGGCATGACATTGCGTGAGATCATCGAAGTGGTGCTTGATAAAACTGGTTTGATTGAGCACTACAAAACTGAAAAAGAAGGCGCTGACCGCGTTGAAAACTTGGAGGAGTTGGTTAACGCAGCTGAAAGTTTCGTCACCCAAGAGGGCTTTGGCAGAGATGCCGAAGCGACAGCCACTGAAATGGCGCCGAATGCTGAGGATGGCGAAGTGATGTCGCCCTTGGCGGCCTTTTTAACGCATGCAGCCTTGGAGGCTGGCGACAATCAAGCACAAGCAGGCGAGGATGCCATTCAACTGATGACCGTCCATGCCAGCAAGGGTTTGGAGTTCGATGCAGTCTTTATTTCAGGTTTGGAAGAGGGACTTTTCCCGCACGAAAACTCTATGAACGACTACGATGGTTTGGAAGAGGAGCGCCGTTTGATGTACGTGGCCATAACGCGAGCGCGTCAACGTTTGTACCTCAGCCATTCTCAAACTCGCATGTTGCATGGGCAAACTCGCTACAACCTGAAGAGCCGGTTTTTAGATGAGTTGCCTGAAGAGTGCCTGAAATGGATAACGCCCAAAATTCCAGGTTTTGCATCAGGGCTTGGCGGTGGGTGGTCCTCACCCGCACAAGCCTTTCAGGCCAAGCCAGCTTGGGGGCACAGCAGCTTGAGTTCTACACAAACCTATAAAAACCCGCCCGTGCCTGTGCAAAAATCGGAGCCCTCGCATGGCATAAAAGTAGCGATGAAAGTTTTTCACACCAAGTTTGGTGAAGGCAAGGTATTGGCTGTAGAGGGTGCTGGCGCCGATGCGCGAGCCCAAGTCAATTTTCCAAGACACGGGGTTAAGTGGTTGGCATTGTCGGTGGCCAAGTTAACACCGGTGGAATGAATTTATTGGTAGGTAGAGAATTTTAGGAAGAAGACCCATGAAAATTGAAAAAGACACGGTGGTCACTTTGAAATACAAAGTGTCAGACGCGCTGGGCAAACTTTTGGAAGCTGCAGCAGAGCCCATGGCCTACTTGCATGGCGGTTATGAGAACACCTTGCCCAAAATTGAGGAAGCCTTAGATGGACAAGAACAAGGCTATCAAACCACTTTGCTGTTGTCTGCCGCTGATGCATTTGGCGAGCGCGACGAAAGCTTGTTGCAAACCATGCCCAAGAAAGACTTTCCACCGGGCGTGAAAGTGGGTGGGCAATTGCGTGGTCGAACCCCCGATGGCCGAGAAGCCATTTTCAATGTGGTCAAAATTAAGGGCGATACAGTGATGCTAGATGGCAATCATCCTTGGGCTGGCCAATCCTTGCGTTTTCAATTGAATGTCACTGACGTGCGCGCCGCGATTCCAGAAGAAATTGAACACCGCCATGTCCATGGTGCGCATGGTCACCACCATTGAAAAAGCCTGCATCTGCAGGCTTTTTTATACTTGAGTTTCGCTTCCAGGCGAGGGTAATTCAAAACAGTCTTTCACACTGAAATAAACGGAAGTGAAAAACATGGCGGCCATCAGCAATGCGGCAGGCATGAGAACGGCACCCGTTAAGTCGTTGCCACCCAAGGCGCTGCTGACAGTGAGAATCAATGTCGCGCCCACTACAAATACGAAAGCCCAAGCCAGCAGGTACACCGCAAAGGCTGCCAAATTTCGCCAGCAAGCCACCGCACTGAAAAACATGCTTTTTAAGGGAGGAACACCATGCCAATGAACCAGCGCTGGCGCATGCCAAAAGAGCATTGACAAGGGGATGTAAAAAATAGTGGAAAACCACATGGCTGCTTGAAAATCGGGATCGTTGACCACTTCAGGTGTGATGGGTGCGTTGGCCAAATAGACTTTGGCAAACCCACCACCGTCGATCAGCGTTGAAAGGCCCATCACAGCCAGAAAACACAGAGCATAGAGTCCACCTAAAACCAGCATGGCTTTGAGGCGTTGCTGGCCGGCTCTAAATGCCACCATCAAGACGGTGGGCATGGGGAATTGACCGGAGGCTGCCTGCTCGGTGGCCACCATGAGGCCCAAGGTGGCCGCAGGCAAAATGAGCAAGGCCAAAGCCGACCCCAAAACTGGGATCATGGACAACAAGGATACCCAAGCGATGAACAGAAAAAACAAACCTGTGAAGGCCAAAGGCTGGCGCCAAAAAGTGCGAATGCCTTGTTTAACCCAGGACAGGCCTTGTTTGGCTGGAACAATATGGAGGTTCATGCGCTGAGCTTAAAGGGCGAGGTTAAACGAGCTCTCAATACCCGTTCGAAGTGGGTGGGATCGTGTGGCTTTAACATGGCAGCGTCTCTTGGAAGGTGGTAGTCCCAAAGCCTGGAAATCCAAAAGCGCAAGGCGCCTGCACGCAACATGGCGGGTAGCAGCTGTCTTTCTGCAGGGCGCAATGGGCGAACTGCTTGATAAGCATCAAGCATGGCGTTTGCGCGGTCTGAGGCATGTTGGCCTGTTGGCAGTTCGATGCACCAATCGTTCAAGCAGACCGCTAAGTCGAACAACCAGGTGTCTACGCCGGCAAAGTAAAAATCGAATAATCCGGTGAGCAGCGGTCCTTCAAACATCACGTTGTCGCGAAACAAGTCGGCATGAACGGGACCTTTGGGAAGGGCTTGGTATGCCGCTCCTTGTGCAATGTGATTTTGGAAGGCCAATTCACTTTGGAGGAGGCTGGCTTGCGCTGCATCAAGGTAGGGAAGAACAACGGGTACCGTTTCGTTCCACCATGAAAGGCCTCGCAAATTGGGTTGGCTTCGATTGAAGTCTTCCCCTGCAATGTGCATGCGGGCCAACATCTCGCCCATTGCAGCGCAATGCGCCACCTCGGGTGCCAACTGACTCTGGCCTAGAAGGCGGTTGACGACCGCTGCGGGCTTTTCGTTGAGGGTGTGCAAGATGTCGCCATCTCGGTTGGCTGCAGGATTGGGCACAGGAATGCCTTTTTCAGCCAGATGTTTCATCAGAAACAGATAAAAGGGCAGTTGCGCGTGGTTCAGTCGCTCAAACAAGGTGAGCACATAGTCGCCTAAATCGGTGGTGGCGAAATAGTTGGTGTTCTCAATGCCGCCCTCAATGCCTCTCAGTTCTGTGAGTTGACCAAGGCCCAATTGGGACATGAGCAATGCAGCTTGCTCTTCGGTGACAGGTGTAAAAACAGCCATGGCTTAGGGCTTGGGCAAAAAAATGAAAATAGAGCCCGAAGGCATGGCGAAATGCATGCAAGGATTGTAGAGGGTGTTGGCGTCAAATTTGGCCGTCTTTCGCCCGACAAATATCTCTGAGGAGAGGCACAATTGGGGTATGAGCGATAAGAAAACCCTTTTACTGGTAGATGGCTCCAGCTATCTCTACCGAGCCTTCCATGCCATGCCCGATTTACGAGCAGTGCCTGGTGACCCTGCTAGCCCCGCGACTGGGGCTATTCGCGGCATGATCAATATGATGGAGCGTTTGCGCAAAGACATCCCTGCTGAATATGCGGTCTGCGTCTTTGACGCCAAAGGCCCCACCTTTCGCGATGAGATTTATCCCGAGTACAAACAAAACCGAAGTCCGATGCCTGACGATTTGCGTTCGCAAATTGAACCGATTCATGAGTTGGTGCGCTTAATGGGTTGGAAAGTGGTGGATGTTCCTGGTGTAGAAGCCGACGATGTCATTGGCACCTTGGCGGCAGTGGGCGCTTCGCATGGCATTGAAGTGGTGGTTTCAAGTGGTGACAAAGACTTGGCGCAACTGGTGAACGAACACATCACCATCATTGACACCATGAACGGTAAACGCCGAGACATGGCGGGGGTTCAGGAAGAGTTTGGCGTGCCTGCCAGTCTCATGCTTGACTATCAAATTTTGGTGGGCGATACGGTGGACAACGTGCCTGGTGTGCAAAAAGTGGGTCCTAAAACGGCAGCCAAACTCTTGCTTGAATTTGGCTCTCTTGACAATCTGATGGCCAATGCAGAGCAAGTTAAAGGTGTGGTTGGCGAGAATTTACGCAAGGCTGTCGATTGGTTGCCAACCGGCCGACAGTTGCTCAAAATTCGAACCGATTGTGATTTGCAGGACTACATTCCTGACTTGCCAGCTTTGGATGCCATTCGTTTGGCAGAGCCCAAAGACAATGAGCTACTTGCCTTTTATGAAAGGTTTGGCTTTAAAGGTTTGGTCAGAAGCCGAGGTGCAGGCGCAGCAGAGTCTTCGGGTGCCCCAAAATCTGCTTCGAAGCCTGCGTTTGTGCCGATGGGCGATTTGTTTGCTGAGCCAGAACCTGTTATTTCAGTCATAGGCGACAAAAAATACGAAACCATTTTGACGTGGCAACAGTTGGAGCATTGGTTGCCTCGCTTGGAGGCTGCAGAGTGTGTCGCCATCGACACAGAAACCACATCGCTCGATGGCATGCGTGCCGACTTGGTGGGCATCAGCTGGAGCGTCAAACCTGGTGAAGCAGCCTACTTGCCTTTGCGCCATGACGGCCCTGATGCGCCGGTGCAATTGCCGAGGGCTGAAGTTCTGGCCAAGCTCAAGCCTTGGCTTGAAAATCCACTGAAACTCAAGTTGGGTCAACACATCAAATACGATCGGCATGTGTTTGCCAATCAAGGTATTGAGGTACATGGCTATGTGCATGACACCATGTTGCAAAGTTATGTTTTAGAGGTGCACAAGCCGCACAGTTTGACCAGCTTGGCACTGCGTCATGTGGGCCGAACAGGCATAAGCTATGAAGATTTGTGTGGCAAAGGTGCGCATCAAATTTCGTTTGCGCAAGTTGACGTTGCAAAAGCCTCTGAGTACTCTTGTGAAGATGCCGACCAATGTTTGGATGTGCATGGTGTGCTATGGCCCCGCATTCAAGCCGATGCCAAACTGCGCGCTATCTATGACATTGAAATTGCCACCAGCGAAGCCTTGTTTCGGATCGAGCGCAATGGCGTGCTCATTGATGGCCCCACACTGGCTGCACAAAGCCAAGCTTTAGGCCAACGCATTTTGCAGCTTGAAACCGAAGCCTATGAAATTGCGGGGCAACCCTTCAACTTAAGCAGTCCCAAGCAGTTGGGCGAAATATTTTTTGACAAGCTGGGCTTGCCTGTCATTAAAAAAACTGCCACTGGTGCTCGCAGTACCGATGAAGAGGTGCTTGAGAAATTGGCAGAAGACTATCCTTTGCCAGCCCGCATTTTGGAGCACCGCAGTTTGTCCAAACTTAAAGGGACCTACACTGACAAGCTAGCGCAAATGGCTTTACCAAGAACAGGCCGGGTGCACACGCATTACGCGCAAGCGGTGGCTGTGACGGGACGTTTGTCTAGCAATGACCCTAATCTGCAAAACATTCCCATTCGAACAGCCGAAGGTCGCAAAGTGCGTGAAGCCTTTGTAGCGCCTGCAGGCAGTTTGATTGCCAGTGCCGACTACTCCCAAATTGAACTTCGCATCATGGCCCACTTGAGTGGCGATGAGGCTTTGCTCAGGGCTTTTCACCAAGGCTTGGATGTGCACAAAGCAACTGCGGCCGAAGTCTTTGGTTTAACGCCTGATCAAGTTTCAAGTGAGCAACGCCGCTATGCCAAAACCATCAACTTTGGTTTGATTTACGGCATGAGTGCTTTTGGATTGGCCAAGGCTCTGAGCATTGACAATGGGGCCGCCAAAAACTACATCGAGCGCTACTTCCAAAGGTTTTCCGGTGTGAAGCGCTACATGGATGAAACACGCGAGCAAGCCAAATCTCAGGGCTATGTCGAAACTGTATTTGGCCGCAGGTTGTACTTGCCAGAAATCAATTCACCCAATGGGCCTCGGCGTGCAGGCGCAGAGCGTGCTGCCATCAATGCGCCTATGCAGGGTACTGCAGCCGACCTCATCAAACTGTCCATGATTGCTGTACAAGCAGGCATTGATCGTGAGCAACGCAAAACCAAGGTGATCATGCAGGTGCACGATGAATTGGTTTTTGAAGTGCCAGAAGACGAAGTTGAATGGCTCAAAGTGGCTGTTCCAAATTGGATGGCAGGCGTAGCTGACCTCAAGGTGCCCCTTCTGGCTGAGGTGGGTGTGGGACAGAACTGGGATCAGGCGCACTGATACAACATCCATCGTTCAAGCAATTGCCAGACAGCATGAGTCCAGTTGAAAAATTCAAGGCCGCACTCAGCGGTTCAGAAATTCAAGTGCTGCATCAGTGCTTGAAGCAGGCCATGCAGCCGGTGCCGAAAGATTCGGTTCCCTGGTACTTGGGTGGTTCGCAGACAGCCACTGGGCGCCTCACACCTTTGCATGCAGAAGCACTTCAAAAGCTGAGTAGCGATTGGACACATTTGCCTCTAGGATTGAGATGGGATACCCAGGAAGGGACGCCCACTTCCCGCAGTCTCATGTTGGCGCAGTGGGCCCAACGACTGCATGCTCTTGGATATGTCACGGGTTGGCGCAATGAAAAATTCAGCTACTGGAAAGATGAAGTCATTGGCCTTGGGCAACAGTCTTTGGAACCTACATCTCTCTTGCCCGCAGCTTTTGAAATGGAGAGATCAGCCTTTCGGTTTTTTGGTTTGCGCAGTCATGCTGTGCATGTGAATGGCTTTACGAATGAAGGGCATTTGTGGTGTGGACATCGAGCGCTTACCAAACCCACCGATCCGGGCATGTTGGACAACCTTGCGGCTGGTGGGTTGCCAGTAGGTGAGTCGCTTCAAACTTGCAGCATTAGAGAATTGGCCGAAGAGGCTGGAA
>CAJCDH010000340.1 GCA_903961095.1 uncultured Burkholderiales bacterium
ATCTTTCACCCAGCGCGCCTGACATCTCATGACCCAGTTTGCCAAAGAAACCCTTCCCATCAGTCTAGAAGAGGAAATGCGCCGCAGCTACCTCGACTACGCCATGAGCGTGATTGTGGGACGCGCCCTGCCCGACGCACGGGACGGGCTCAAACCAGTGCACCGCCGTGTTTTGTTTGCCATGCACGAATTAAACAATGACTGGAACCGTGCCTACAAAAAATCGGCCCGTATTGTGGGTGACGTGATTGGTAAATACCACCCTCACGGCGACCAATCCGTCTATGACACCATCGTTCGCATGGCGCAAGATTTTTCGATGCGCCACATGTTGGTCGATGGACAAGGCAACTTCGGTTCGGTAGATGGCGACAACGCAGCGGCCATGCGTTATACCGAAATTCGTTTGGCAAAAATTGCACACGAAATGTTGGCCGACATCGACAAAGAAACAGTCGACTTTGGCCCTAACTACGACGGCTCTGAAAAAGAACCTTTGGTTTTGCCTAGCCGCATTCCCAATCTGTTGGTCAATGGCTCTGGTGGCATTGCGGTCGGTATGGCGACCAACATTCCACCACACAACTTAAACGAAGTGGTTGACGCTTGCTTGCACATGCTGCGCAACCCTGGTGCCAGCATTGACGAATTGATGGAAATCATTCCTGCACCTGACTTCCCTACAGCAGGCATTATTTATGGCATCAACGGCGTGAAAGACGGCTATCGCACTGGCCGCGGCCGAGTGATCATGCGCGCCAAATGCCACTTTGAAGACATCGATAAAGGCCAGCGACAATGCATCGTGGTGGACGAACTGCCCTACCAGGTGAACAAAAAAACCTTGCAAGAACGCATGGCCGAGTTGGTTCACGAGAAAAAGATCGAAGGCATCAGCCACATTCAAGACGAGTCAGACAAATCGGGCATGCGCTTGGTGATTGAGCTCAAGCGCGGTGAAGTGCCTGAAGTGGTACTCAACAATCTGTACAAGCAGACACAGTTGCAAGACACCTTTGGCATCAACATGGTGGCCCTCATTGATGGTCAACCCAAGTTGTGCAACTTAAAAGACCTCATTAGCGTGTTCTTGCAACATCGCCGTGAAGTGGTCACACGCCGAACAGTGTTCACCTTGCGCAAAGCGCGGGAACGTGGCCACGTCTTGGAAGGCTTGGCCGTGGCCATGGCCAACATTGACGAGTTCATTGCCATCATCCGCAATGCGCCCACTCCGCCCGTGGCCAAAGCCGAATTGATGACCCGCAGTTGGGATTCCAAACTGGTTCGCGAAATGCTGACCCGCACGCGCGCCGATGGGGGTGCAGTGAATGCTGACGACTATCGCCCAGATGGCTTGGAAAAAGAATTTGGCATGGGCAACGACGGCTTGTACCGACTGAGCGAAACCCAAGCCCAGGAAATTTTGCAGATGCGTCTGCAACGCTTGACCGGTCTAGAACAAGACAAAATTGTGGTCGAGTACAAAGAAGTGATGTCCGAAATTGAAGACTTGCTCGACATCTTGGCCAAGCCAGAGCGCGTATCCACCATCATTGGCGAAGAGCTGGGAGAGTTGCGTCAAGAGTTTGGTCAAACCAAAATTGGCGCTCGCCGCAGCTTCATTGAACACAATGCACAAGATTTGGCAACCGAAGACCTGATCACCCCCACCGACATGGTGGTGACTTTGTCGCACAGTGGTTACATCAAGAGCCAACCTTTGTCTGAATACCGCGCTCAAAAACGCGGCGGCCGCGGCAAGCAAGCCACAGCCACCAAAGAAGACGATTGGATCGATCAGCTTTTCATTGCCAACACGCACGACTACATTTTGTGTTTCTCCAACCGCGGCCGTTTGTACTGGCTCAAAGTGTGGGAAGTGCCTGCAGGTTCACGCGGTTCGCGCGGTCGCCCCATCGTCAACATGTTCCCCTTGCAAGAAGGCGAAAAGATCAATGTGGTCTTGCCTTTGACCGGCGAGATGCGCAGCTTCCCTGCCGACCATTACGTGTTCATGGGTACCTCCATGGGCACCGTGAAGAAAACATCGCTTGACGAATTCAGTAACCCCCGCAAAGCCGGCATCATTGCTGTTGACCTCGATGAGGGAGACTTTCTGATTGGCGCAGCCCTGACCGATGGCAAACACGATGTGATGTTGTTCAGCGACGGCGGCAAAGCTGTGCGTTTTGATGAAAACGATGTGCGCCCCATGGGCAGAAATGCACGCGGTGTGCGCGGCATGATGTTGGACGAAACGCAAAGCGTGATCGCCATGTTGGTAGCAGAAGACGAACAACAAAGCGTGCTCACTGCCACTCAAAATGGCTATGGTAAGCGCACTTCCATCACTGAATACACACGTCATGGTCGTGGTACCAAAGGCATGATCGCCATTCAACAATCGGAGCGCAATGGCAAAGTGGTCGCCGCCACCTTGGTTCATGCCGATGATGAAATCATGTTGATCACCGATACCGGCGTACTGGTTCGAACTCGCGTAGCAGAAATTCGCGAGTTGGGTCGCGCCACGCAAGGCGTCACCCTCATTGGCTTGGACGACGGTGCCAAGTTGTCTGGTTTGCAACGCATTGTAGAAAACGACGCCATCGTGGCAGATGACGCAGGCGACAACCCTGCCAACCCTGAAGCCGGAACAGAGGAAAGCGGTTCGACTGAATGACAAGACCGTTCAACTTTTCTGCTGGGCCCGCGGCCATACCCGATGCTGTCTTAATCCAAGCCGCCAGCGAAATGCTGGACTGGCATGGCAGCGGCATGGGCGTGATGGAAATGAGCCACCGCGGTAAAGAGTTCATGTCCATTTACGAAGAAACAGAAGCCGATCTGCGTGAGTTGCTGGCTGTTCCTGCTCACTTCAAAATTTTGTTCATGCAAGGCGGTGGCATTGCAGAAAATGCCATCGTGCCTTTAAACCTTTCACAAGAGGGTGTTGTTGACTTTGTGGTCACTGGCAGTTGGAGCCAAAAGTCTTTCAAAGAAGCTGCGCAATTTTGCAGCCCACATTTAGCGGCCAGTGCGCAAAACACGAAGTTCAGCACCATCCCCTCGCCCTCTCAATGGCAGTTGAGTGCCGATGCAAACTATGTCCATCTTTGCACCAACGAAACCATCGATGGGGTGGAGTTCCACACACTGCCCGACTTAAAAGCCCTTGGCAGCCATTCACCTTTAGTGATTGATTTTTCGTCGCATGTGGCATCTCGCAGCATAGACTGGTCCAAGATCGGATTGGCCTTTGGTGGTGCTCAAAAGAATTTAGGTCCTGCAGGTCTTACCTTGGTGGTGGTGCGCGAAGACCTTCTGGGCAAAGCCATGAAGCATTGCCCTAGCGCCTTCAATTACAAATTGGTGGCCGACAACGGTTCGATGTTCAACACGCCCCCCACCTATTCCATTTACATGGCGGGTTTGGTTTTTAAGTGGCTAAAGGCACAAACTGAAAATGGTGCTAGCGGTGTAGCGGCCATGGAACTACGCAACATTGCCAAAGCAAATTTGCTCTATGACTTTTTAGACCAATCGCAGCTTTATGAAAACCGCATCGACAAATCATGTAGATCGCGCATGAACATCCCCTTCTATTTGCGCGACGAATCGCGCAACGATGCTTTCTTAGCAGGTGCCAAAGAGCGTGGCTTGTTGCAGCTCAAAGGTCATAAATCAGTGGGTGGTATGCGCGCCAGTATTTACAACGCTATGCCACTCGAGGGCGTGCAAGCCTTGGTCTCTTACCTCAAAGAGTTTGAAGCCAAGCTGGCCTGAATAGCAAGCTTGGCAGCCATCCTTTCATCAATTTTTCACCATGACGCAACCTATTCAATCTGACGCCCTTGGCGAATTGCGCATACAAATTGACTCGCTGGATCAGCAGTTGCTCAACTTACTCAATCAGCGCGCCATCGTTGCCGAAAAAGTGGGTGAAATCAAACGCGCTGAAGGCTCGCCCTTTTTTCGTCCTGACCGGGTTGCCCAAGTCATTGCCAAGATTGAAAAAGCCAATCAAGGCCCGTTGCACGGTGCCCATGTAGCTGCCATTTGGCGAGAAATCATGTCGGCTTGTTTGGCACTTGAAGCGCCTCAACGTGTAGCAGTTCTAGGTCCACAAGGCACTTTTTGCGAGCAAGCCGCCATCGATTTTTTTGGCAGCGCAGCCAGTCTCATTTACTGCAACAATTTTGATGAAGTGTTCCATGCCACGGCGGCTGGAACTGCGCAGTATGGCGTCGTCGGCATGGAAAACTCCACCGAAGGCGTGGTCGCCCGATCCCTCGATTTGTTTTTACGCTCACCCGTGCACGTCATTGGCGAAGTAAGCCTCTTGGTGCGGCACAACTTGCTTCGCCAAACCGACAATCTCAAAGACATTGAAGTGGTATTGGCGCATCCGCAAGCTTTGGCGCAGTGCCAAGCTTGGCTCACGCAACATCTGCCACATGCAGAACGGCGCGCTGTTTCTAGCAATGCCGAAGGTGCGCGTTTAGCAGCCACCAACCCCGCTTGGGCTGGCTTGGCCAGCGAACGTGCGGCCTCACAATTTGGTCTACACATTGTGGCGCACGCCATTCAAGATGAGGCCACCAACCGCACTCGTTTTGCGGTCATCTGCCTGCCCCAGACTTTGGCAACTCCGCCAGCTTCTGGCAAAGACTGCACCAGCTTGGTGGTCTCGGTACCCAACAAACCCGGTGCAGTGCATGACTTGCTCATGCCCTTGAAGAACAATGGCGTATCCATGACCCGTTTTGAGTCTCGTCCAGCCAAATCTGGGCAGTGGGAGTACTACTTCTACATCGACATTCAAGGGCACATTTCACAGCCACATGTGGCGGCTGCCTTGCAAGAGCTCCAAGGCTTGTGCGCGTTTTACAAGGTCTTGGGTTCCTACCCGATTCCAGAATGAACTTCGAAAAAGTCGCTCTCATTGGCTGCGGCTTGATGGGCGGCTCCTTCGCATTGGCCGCCAAAGAAGCTGGCTGGGCCAAACACATTGTGGGTTACAGCAGCTCTGAATCTTCTCGCCAAAAAGCACTCAGCATGGGTGTGATTGACGCCACAGCAGACAGCATTGCCAATGCCGTGCAAGGTGCAGATTTGGTTTTGTTGGCCGTGCCAGTGAAAGCCACCGAAGCTTGCTTTGAAGCCATTGCACCTGCTTTGCATTCGAGTGCACTGTTGATGGATGTTGGCTCTACCAAATCAGACATCGTGGCAGCAGCGCTCAACACTTTGGGCGACAAACTCCATTGCTTCGTGCCAGTGCATCCCATCACAGGCAAAGAGGTGGCAGGCGTTGAACACTCAGATGCCTGTCTGTACAAAGATCGCGCCCTGATCATCACCCCCATGGCAAGTTCTGGTGCAATACAAGTTCAACTTGTCAAACAAATCTGGAAGAGCTTAGGCAGTTACATCACCGAGCTGAGTCCTGCTGCACACGACGCTGCCTTTGCTGCTGTCAGCCACTTGCCGCATGTGCTGGCCTATGCTGTCATTCGCGGCATCTTTCAACAAAAAAATGGGCCTGATTTGATTGCTTTGGGTGGTCCAGGCTTTAGAGATTTCTCTCGCATTGCCGCCAGTGATCCCGTTGTCTGGCGCGACATCTTGACCACCAACCGCGAGCAAGTTTTGCTTCAAATTTCGCACTTCAAGCAAGCTTTGCATGACTTCGAGAAAGCCATCGATCAAAATGATCCGCAAGTGCTTGAAGACATGATTCGCCAAGCCAGTGATTTGCGCTTCAAGTGGCGAATTGGCGCAAATCAGACTCCTGCTAAAGAATAACTTCAACATGTTTGACACCGCGTTTCTCGACCTCCCCTCATTGAATCAGGCCAGCGGTACCGTCACCTTGCCAGGCTCCAAAAGCATTTCCAATCGGGTGCTGTTGTTGTCTGCACTTTGTGAAGGAAGCACTTGGGTGCATGACCTGTTAGATTCTGACGATACGCGCGTGATGTTGGCTGCATTGCGACAACTGGGCTGCGGCATTGAGCCCAAGGCGGGCACCCACAGCGTATGCATCACAGGGCTTGGTCAAACTCGAGTTCATGGCACTGATTCAGGTTTGAAAAAACCCACCTCGGCCCTTGAATTTTTCATGGGCAATGCCGGAACCGCCATGCGCCCACTGACAGCTGCGCTAGCCGTGATGGGCGGTGACTTCACGCTCAAAGGTGTGCCGCGCATGCACGAGCGCCCCATTGGCGATTTGGTTGATGCACTGCGTTTGCTTGGTTGCCACATTGACTACTTGGGCAACGAAGGCTACCCACCCTTGCGCGTCTTAAGGCCTCAGCTGCAACTTGATCAACCGATTCAAGTTCGCGGCGATGTGTCCAGTCAGTTCCTCACAGCACTTTTGATGTCACTGCCTCTGGCTGCGCAAAAGGACATCGTGATTGAAGTGGTGGGCGAACTCATCTCAAAGCCTTACATCGAAATCACTTTGAACTTATTGTCTCGCTATGGCATTGATGTCAAGCGCGATGGCTGGCAACGCTTCACCATTCCCTCAGGCAGTCACTACACCTCGCCTGGCGAAATTCACGTTGAAGCCGACGCCTCATCGGCCAGCTATTTCATTGCACTGGGGGCATTGGCAGCAAAGAGCAAAGCTGTTCGCATTCAAGGTGTAGGGGCCTCTTCTATTCAAGGCGACATTCGCTTTATGGAAGCCGCCGCACAAATGGGCGCGCTCATAGAGAGCGGGCCCAACTGGTTGGAAATCAAACGTGGTGCATGGCCTCTCAAAGCCATCGACTTAGATTGCAATCACATACCCGATGCCGCCATGACTTTGGCTGTGATGGCGCTTTATGCCGACGGGCCCAGCACCCTGCGCAACATTGCCAGTTGGCGCGTGAAGGAAACCGATCGCATTGCGGCCATGGCCAAAGAATCACGCAAACTGGGTGCGCAAGTAGAAGAAGGCCCTGATTGGCTGCGAATTCACCCGTTGCCAACTGGTCAATGGCAAACCGCCAGCATTCACACCTATGACGACCACCGAGTGGCCATGTGCTTCTCTCTGGCAGCGTTCAACCCAGATCATCAAAGGGTTCGCATTGAAGACCCCAAGTGCGTAGCCAAAACTTTTCCAGACTATTTCGAGGCACTTTTCTCATTGGTCCAAACGCCTGCCGACCGCATTCCCGTCATCTGCATCGATGGGCCCACGGCTTCTGGCAAAGGCACTTTGTCTAGTCTGGTGGCTGAGCGCTTGGGCTACCACTACCTTGACTCAGGCGCACTTTACCGCTTGACAGCCTATGCCGCGTTACAAGCCGGCTTGAGCTTAGAACCCGTCAACGAAACTGCCATTGCCGCCATGGCCGAAAAGCTTCCTGTGCGTTTTGAAGGCGACCAAGTCCTGCTCAAGGACCAGGATGTGACCGATGCCATTCGCAGCGAAGAAGGCGGCATGAACGCTTCAAAGGTTTCCACTTTGCCTGCCGTTCGGGTGGCTTTGGTGGCACTTCAGCACAGCTTTCAGAAGTTGCCTGGCCTCTTGGCGGACGGCCGTGACATGGGCACAGTCATCTTTCCTGGCGCGCCTTTGAAGGTGTTTTTGACCGCGAGCGCCGCAAAAAGAGCCGATCGCCGCTATAAGCAATTGATTTCTAAAGGTTTTCAGGCTAAAATCGCCGATCTTCGGGCTGACCTGGAGGCTCGCGACGCACGGGACAGTTCCCGCAGCGTGGCACCTTTAAAGCCAGCCCAAGACGCAATGTTGCTAGACAACTCCGACTTGACCATCGAACAATCGGTGACTCAGGTCCTTGACTGGTGGCAAAGCAAACAAGGCTTTCCTGTTTAAAACAAGCAGGCCTTGAACAGAGGTCCACAAAACACATTCCGCGCTGCTTGCGCACTTGTCTTGTGGTTCATCAACTTAACCCGCGTGAAAACGCAAACAACCGCCGCAACTAGCCTTGGTAACGACGCAATATCGCTGTCGTCAGACCTTTTTGCGGATTAGGAACTTGAATGTCAGAATCTTTTGCAGCCCTATTTGAAGAATCACTGAAGCGCACGGAAATGCGCCCAGGCGAAGTGATCACCGCTGAAGTTGTTCGCATCGAACACAACTTCGTGGTTGTTAACGCCGGCCTCAAATCTGAAGCCTACGTCCCCCTAGAAGAATTCAAATCTGATTTGGGCGAAATCGAAGTCCAAGTTGGCGACTTCGTGTCTGTGGCCATCGGTTCCATCGAGAACGGCTACGGCGACACCATTTTGAGCCGTGACACTGCCAAGCGTTTGGCATCATGGTTGTCCTTGGAAAAAGCCTTGGAATCCG
>CAJCDH010000341.1 GCA_903961095.1 uncultured Burkholderiales bacterium
CCAGGCCTCACTGCAGGCACTGAAGAGCAAATCATCAAGGGCATGTATTTGTGCAAAGCCGGTGCTAAAAACAAAACACGTGTTCAGTTAATGGGTTCTGGCACTATTTTGAGAGAGTCATTGGCTGCCCAAGAATTGCTCGCCAAAGACTGGGGTATTGCCGCTGATGTTTGGAGTTGCCCAAGTTTTAACGAGCTCACCCGCGATGGCCAAGACGTTGAGCGTTTTAACATGTTGCATCCATTGGAAACACCTCGAGTGCCCTTCGTGGCCCAGCAATTGGCCAAGTACGACGGACCTGTCATAGCTTCCACCGATTACATGAAAAACTACGCCGAACAAATTCGGTCTTTCATACCAAAGGGACGCACTTTCAAAGTGTTAGGAACAGACGGATTTGGCCGCAGCGATTTCCGCAGCAAATTGCGCGAGCATTTCGAAATTAACCGCCATTACATTGTGGTGGCTGCACTCAAGGCTTTGAGCGAAGAGGGCGCCGTGCCAGTGGCCAAAGTCGCTGAAGCTTTAAAGCAATATGGCATCAAGACCGACAAGGTCAACCCTTTGTACGCTTGATCACAAGAATTGGAGACACACATGGCATTGGTAGAAGTCAAAGTTCCAGACATCGGTGATTTCGATGAAGTCGCGGTCATTGAATTGATGGTCAAGGTGGGTGACACCATCAAGGCGGAGCAATCATTGATTACCGTTGAGTCTGACAAAGCAGCAATGGAAATTCCATCCTCAACAGCTGGCGTGGTGAAAGAAATGCGCGTGGCGTTGGGTGACAAAGTGAAACAAGGTTCGGTGGTGTTGGTTTTGGAAGCCAGCGGTGCTGCCGAAACTCCGACCGCACAAGCGCTGTCTGCGCCTTCTGCGCCCCTTGCTGCGACACCAGCAGTTGCTTTAGTGCAGCCTGTTTCTGCACCCGCTGATGTAGTCACTGTAGCAGCCACTGTAGCAGTCCCAGCAGCAGCATCTCTAAGCGCGGCTTCTAACCCCGCTCATAACCCAGGTGCCCCAACGCTGGGCTTACCCCATGCATCGCCTTCAGTTCGCAAATTTGCGCGTGAATTGGGCGTTCCTTTAGAAGAAGTCAAAGGCAATGGCCCCAAAGGTCGAATTTCACAAGATGACGTTCAAGCCTTTACCAAAGCTGTGATGGCAGGCGCCACTCAAACCAAAGCTCAAGCGGCCAAAGCGCCTGCAGGTGGTGATGGCGCTGCCTTGGGCTTGATCCCTTGGCCGAAGATTGACTTCGCCAAATTTGGTCCTATTGAGCGCAAAGAAATGGGCCGCATCAAGAAGATCAGCGGTGCCAATTTGTTGCGCAATGCCATCATGATTCCTGCTGTCACCAATCACGATGATGCGGACATCACTGACTTGGAAGCCTTCCGTGTGTCCACCAATAAGGAAAATGAAAAGTCTGGCGTGAAGGTCACCATGTTGGCTTTCTTGATCAAAGCTTGTGTGGCGGCACTTAAAAAATACCCAGAGTTCAATAGTTCTTTGGATGGCGATGCCATCGTCTACAAAAATTATTGGCACATTGGCTTTGCGGCCGATACGCCCAATGGTTTGATGGTGCCAGTGATTAAAGACGCTGACAAAAAAGGCATTCTGCAAATTAGCCAGGAAATGGGCGAGTTGGCTAAGAAGGCGCGTGATGGCAAACTGAGCCCGGCCGAAATGTCAGGCGCTACTTTTACCATCTCCAGTTTGGGTGGCATTGGTGGCAAATATTTCACGCCCATCATCAACGCACCAGAGGTGGCCATTTTGGGTGTTTGTAAGAGCACCCAAGAACCGGTGTGGGATGGCAAACAATTTGTACCCCGTCTGATGTTGCCGCTTTCTCTGACATGGGATCATCGTGTCATTGATGGTGCTGCGGCCGCACGTTTCAATGCGTACTTAGGTCAAATCCTCGGCGATTTCCGCCGCGTCCTTCTCTAATAAATTGTGGGAAAAAACAATGCAAAGCTTTGCTCTTTCCCCCACTGATTGAAAAAATTATGGCACTCATTGATATCAAAGTTCCGGACATTGGCGACTTCGACGAAGTGGCAGTGATTGAGTTGCTTGTCAAAGTTGGCGACGTGGTCAAAGCTGAGCAAAGTTTGATCACCGTGGAATCTGACAAAGCCTCGATGGAAATTCCTTGCTCGCATGCTGGCGTCGTGAAGGCGCTGAAAGTGAAGTTGGGCGACATGGTTAAGCAGGGTTCTGTTGTTTTGGTGTTGGAAGGCGAGGCTACGGCTTCAGCCGCGGCAACGCCAGCAGCATCGCCAGCGGCAACGCCCGCAACTCAGACAAGCACTCCCGTTGCGGGGCCTGTTGCAGCCTCTTCTGCAGTCGCCTTTGCAGCCATCATTCCAAACGGTGCTGCCTACAGTGGCTCAGTCGACATGGAGTGCGATTTACTCGTTTTGGGCGCGGGGCCTGGGGGGTATTCAGCAGCCTTTAGGGCTGCTGATTTGGGCCTTAAGGTTGTGATCGTTGAACGATACGCCACATTGGGAGGTGTGTGCTTGAATGTGGGTTGCATTCCCTCCAAAGCTTTGTTGCATGTGGCTGCTGTCATGGACGAAGTGAGTCACATGGCTGATTTGGGCATTGACTTTGGCTCACCCAAAGTTGATATCGGCAAATTGCGCACACACAAAGAAAAAGTCATCGGGAAACTCACCGGAGGTCTGGCTGCCATGGCCAAGATGCGCAAGGTCACCACTGTTCGCGGTGCGGGCGAATTCCTGAGTGCCAACCATGTGCTTGTTGAAGAAACAACGGGTACAGGCCAAGAAAAAACAGGCATGAAGAAAACCATTGCGTTCAAAAACTGCATCATTGCGGCCGGTAGTCAAGCTGTTCGCTTGCCTTTCATGCCACATGATCCCCGCGTGGTTGACAGTACAGGTGCACTGGCTTTGAAGGAAGTTCCAAAGCGCATGCTCATTTTAGGTGGCGGTATTATTGGCCTAGAAATGGGCACTGTTTACAGCACTCTGGGCGCGCGCCTAGACGTGGTTGAAATGATGGACGGTTTGATGCAAGGTGCCGACCGCGACCTGGTCAAAGTTTGGCAAAAAATGAACGCGCATCGCTTTGACAACATCATGCTCAAAACAAAAACGGTGGGCGCCAAAGCCACACAAGACGGCATTGAAGTCACTTTTGAATCGGCGGAGGAGGGCGTTGCTGCGCCTGCACCGCAGGTTTATGACTTGGTTTTGCAAGCTGTAGGCCGCACACCCAACGGCAAGAAGATTGCAGCCGACAAGGCCGGGGTGAGTGTGACCGATCGCGGATTCATTCCGGTCGATATTCAAATGCGCACCAACGTGCCTCATATTTTTGCAATTGGCGACATCGTAGGTCAACCCATGTTGGCACACAAGGCTGTGCACGAAGCCCATGTGGCCGCGGAAGTCATTGCCGGTGAAATACTAGGCAACAAAGAATTGGCCGCCAGTGCATTCAACGCGCGTGTCATTCCTAGCGTGGCATACACCGATCCCGAAGTGGCTTGGGTGGGCCTTACAGAAGATCAAGCTAAGGCGCAGGGCATCAAGGTCAAAAAAGGTTTGTTCCCTTGGACGGCATCTGGCCGTGCCATTGCCAATGGCCGTGATGAAGGCGTGACCAAATTATTGTTTGACGATTCACCCGAGGCCCACGGTCACGGCAAAATCTTGGGCGGTGGAATGGTTGGTACGCATGCCGGTGACATGATTGGTGAAGTGGCCTTGGCCATTGAAATGGGCGCAGATGCTATCGACATTGGCAAGACCATTCACCCTCACCCGACTTTGGGTGAAAGCATTGGCATGGCTGCTGAGGTGGCACATGGCAGTTGCACAGACTTACCCCCTTCAAAGAAGTAAATCCTTTAATCGCAAAAAACCGCCATGAGGCGGTTTTTTTTCAGTCACAAGAAATCAATTTTGAGACGGGTCTGTTTGAAGTTTGTCCGACTTCACCCTGCGTGCCCCATTGAATCTTTTTTGCCAATAAGCTTCTCGCATGTCATCGACACGGACAGCTTTACCTGGTCTTGGGGCATGGATGAATTTGCCATCTCCCACATAAATGCCCACATGGCTGAAAGTTCGCTTCAGGGTGTTGAAGAAAACCAGGTCGCCTGGCTTGAGCTCATTTTTATTGATTTCTTCCGTGACCTTGGCTTGCTCTTCAGCTCTTCTAGGTAAAACCAAACCGACAGACTTTTCAAACATGTGGCGCACAAAGCCACTGCAATCAAAGCCTTTCTCTTCTGAGGTGCCGCCTCGCTTATAGGGCACGCCCAAGAGCCCCATGGCTTGAATGACAAGCTCGGAGGCTTTGTCGCCAAAGGTGTTGCGAGCCGACTGAAGGGGGCCACTTAACTGGTTGCTAATTTGTTGAGAGAGTTGCTCGGTGACTTGAGAAACCAAACCTCTCTCCTTGATCAAGCGTTCAAGGTCGTCCTCGACGGGAGCCGCAAAGGCTGCCGTCGTGAAAAAGAACAGTCCACATAGAATCAAGCGCATAACCAGGCAGTTTAATGCCAACTTCTCTGAGATAACAGCTTTAAAAGGCGGGTAAATCCCTGAGAATCACTCATATTGATTACCAAGGGTTAAATATGCTGCTTGAAGTGGATTCGTCTCAATTGGTTTTGGTGGATTACCAGTTGAAGTTAATGCCTGCCCTGAAGGATGCCCAAGCTGTCTGGCAACGTGCCGAGCTGTTGGCCCGAACTGCCAAATTGCTGAAAGTGCCCGTTTGGGCGACAGAGCAAAACCCATCTGGCTTGGGTGAAACTTCCCCAGAGATTCGCCAACATTGCCAAAGAGTTTTGGCCAAAATGGCCTTCAGCGCTGTTGAGGAAGGCTTGGGCGAATGGTTAAATCCGCCTGCACCGGCTGTACCTAAGGGCAATGCACGCAGTTTGCCGCGCCATTTGCAAAAGCCCCCAGTTCCTGAAACGGGTCCTTCGGTGGTCATTGCAGGCTGCGAAGCCCATGTTTGTTTGCTCCAAACTGCCTTGGACTTGCTTGAAGATGAATTTGATGTGTGGGTTGTCACCGATGCTTGTGCTTCACGCACAGATCGCGATCGAGACGCCGCTTTTGATCGATTGGCAGGTGCTGGAGCCGAGTTGTTAACCACAGAAATGGTTTTATTTGAGTGGCTTCGGTCTGCAGAAAACCCTGACTTCAAAGAAGTTCAGACTTGGATCAAAGCATTGGTCTAATTGGATTGATTTGAAGAGACCCCGTTTCTAAAGTCAGTTTGAAGCAAGTCCATCATGAATAATTATAAATTCAGAAGGTGAGCCTCGTTGACCTGAGTTGTTTGCGAAGCTTGCCAGTCTTTGATTTTAAAAAGCTACAATTTTTTTACAATATTTTGCGACAGAGCGGCTTTAGGAGACACCATGGTTCAGTATGCAGATTTTCACAAACGTTCTATTCAGGATCGGGATGCGTTCTGGGCCGAACAAGCTCAGCAAATTGATTGGCACAAAGCGCCACAAGAAATTTGCGACTACAGCAACCCGCCATTTGCCAAATGGTTCAAGGGTGGTGAAACCAATCTGTGTCACAACGCCATTGATCGCCATTTGAACGAACGGGGCGATCAAGCCGCCTTGGTTTTCGTGTCAACAGAAACCGATCAAGAAGTCACTTACACCTTCAAACAATTGCATGCCGAAGTTCAACGCATGGCGGCATCCTTGTTGTCATTGGGCGTGAAAAAAGGCGATCGTGTTTTGATTTACATGCCCATGATTGCTGAGGCTTCCTTTGCCATGTTGGCTTGCGCTCGAATTGGCGCTATTCACTCTGTGGTGTTTGGTGGTTTTGCTTCTGGTTCTTTGGCTTCAAGAATTGAAGATGCCAGTCCCAAGGTCATTGTGAGTGCCGATGCAGGTTCTCGGGGGGGTAAAGTGGTTGCCTACAAGCCCTTGTTGGACGAAGCCATTCGTTTGTCATCTCACAAGCCCGACTCAGTTGTCTTGGTTGAACGTGGTTTAGCAAGCATGGCCGTCACGCAGGGGCGTGATGTACTTTGGTCTACGCTTCGTGAAAAGCATTTGAACGAAGTCGTGCCCTGCGAGTGGGTTGATGCCACTCACCCAAGTTACACCTTGTATACCTCTGGTACCACCGGTAAGCCCAAAGGAGTTCAACGAGACACTGGGGGCTATGCAGTGGCCTTGGCTTCGAGTATTCCCAATATTTTTGGTGGCAAGCCAGGCGAAACATTTTTTTGTACCAGTGACATCGGTTGGGTGGTGGGCCACAGTTACATCATCTACGGACCCTTGATTGGAGGCATGGCCACCATCCTCTACGAAGGCTTGCCAACACGCCCTGATGGCGGCATTTGGTGGAGCTTGGTTGAGAAGTACAAGGTAAGCGTGATGTTCAGCGCACCTACAGCCATTCGTGTGCTGAAGAAACAAGATCCTGCTTTGCTAAGCAAATATGACTTGTCCAGTTTGAAAGCTTTGTTCTTGGCAGGCGAACCCTTGGACGAACCCACTGCCAAGTGGATTTCAGAAGGCCTTGGCAAGCCCATCATTGACAACTATTGGCAAACTGAATCGGGCTGGCCTATTTTGACGGTTTGCAACGGCATTGAAAAAACACCAAGCAAATTTGGCTCTCCCGGAAAAGCTGTTTACGGCTACGACGTGAAGTTGTTGGACGATCAAACTGGAGAAGAACTGACACAGCCACATCAAAAAGGCGTGGTGGCTATCGAAGGTCCTTTGCCACCAGGTTGTTTGCAAACAATTTGGGGTGATGACGATCGTTTTGTTAAAACCTATTGGGCTACAGTGCCAGGTAAAACGATTTACTCCACATTCGATTGGGGCATTAAAGATGAAGATGGTTATTTCTTTATTTTGGGTCGAACCGATGATGTGATCAATGTTGCGGGGCACCGATTAGGCACGCGTGAAATTGAAGAGAGCATCTCGGGTCATTCTGCGGTGGCAGAAGTGGCTGTGGTGGGAGTAGCCGACAGCTTGAAGGGGCAGGTGGCCATGGCCTTTGCTGTTCTCAAAGACAACGCACTTTTGAATGATCCGCAAGCCTTGTTAAAACTTGAAGGTGAGATCATGAAGGTGGTAGACAACTCCTTGGGTGCTGTGGCCAGACCTTCGCGTGTTCGTTTTGTGTCTGTGTTGCCTAAAACACGAAGCGGTAAATTGCTGCGTCGTGCCATTCAAGCAGTTTGTGAAGGAAGAGACCCTGGCGACTTGACCACCATGGACGATCCCGCAGCGTTGCTTCAAATTTCAGATTTAGTCAAAGCATAAAGTGCCATTCATGTCATTGAACTGACATGTGACTGACGGGGTGAATCTGTATTCATCCCGTTTTTCTTGAATAAAAGTACTCTTATGGTTTAAATCAATGGGATAATGCGCAAGTTACTTAGGCCCTTCCCCATGCCACAGTCGCATCCGCCAACCGGTTCAGCCGTGCCGCGGAAGGTAAATCAACCAACTAATGTTCCCTGAAGGGGAACGAAGGTCAGCGAAAAATGAGTGAGACAAAATCCGTCTACACCGCCTACCAAGGCAACACCTATCTCTTCGGAGGCAATGCGCCTTACGTCGAGGAAATGTACGAGAACTACCTGACCAACCCTGGCAGTGTTCCCGACAGTTGGCGCGAATACTTCGACGCTCTTCAACATGTCCCCGCTGCTGACGGCACTTCCGCCAAAGATGTACCGCATTTGCCCGTGATCAACGCATTTGCTGAGCGCGCAAAACAAGGCGGCACCAAAGTTGTCATGGCCAGCGCCGATGCAGAGATGGGTCGCAAACGCACAGCTGCACAGCAGCTCATTGCGGCATACCGCAATGTGGGCCAGCGTTGGGCCGATCTTGATCCTTTGAAGCGCACAGAGCGCCCCAACATTCCAGAGCTCGACCCTGCCTTTTATGGCTTTACCGATTCCGACCAAGAAACCGTGTTTGACACCAGCAACACGTTCTTCGGCAAAAACGCCATGCCCCTGCGCGAATTGCTCAATGCATTGCGTGCAACCTATTGCGGCACATTGGGCGCAGAGTTCATGTACACCACCGACCAGACTGAAAAGCGTTGGTGGCAACAAAAGCTTGAAAGCATTCGCAGCAAACCCAATTTCAATGCGGATCAGAAAAAACACATCCTTGACCGCTTAACTGCGGCCGAAGGTTTAGAGCGTTTCCTGCATACCAAATATGTGGGTCAAAAACGTTTCTCTTTGGAAGGTGGCGAAACTTTCATTGCGGCCATGGACGAGCTCATCCAAGCTGCTGGTGAAAAAGGCGTGCAAGAAATCGTCATTGGCATGGCTCACCGCGGTCGTTTGAACGTGTTGGTCAACTCCATGGGTAAATTACCCAAAGATTTGTTCGCTGAATTTGACCATACTGCGCCAGAAGATTTGCCAGCCGGCGACGTCAAATACCACCAAGGCTTTAGTTCTGACATCAGCACTCGCGGTGGTCCGGTTCACTTGTCTTTGGCATTCAATCCATCGCACCTTGAAATTGTCAACCCTGTGGTTGAAGGCTCAGTGCGCGCTCGCATGGATCGACGTGCCGACCCTCTGGGCAAACAAGTATTGCCGGTGTTGGTGCACGGTGATGCGGCCTTTGCGGGTCAAGGTGTCAACCAAGAAACATTGGCCTTGGCACAAACCCGTGGCTATTCAACGGGTGGCACAGTTCACATCATCATTAACAATCAAATTGGTTTCACCACATCCGACCCGCGCGACATGGGATCTACGGTGTACTGCACTGACATTGTCAAGATGGTTGAAGCACCTGTATTGCACGTCAATGCAGATGATCCAGAAACTGTGGTGTTGGCCACGCAAATCGCGCTTGAGTACCGCATGACCTTCAACAAGGACGTCGTGCTAGATATTATTTGCTTCCGAAAATTGGGTCACAACGAGCAAGACACGCCTAGCCTCACACAGCCCTTGATGTACAAGAAAATAAGCGCACACCCTGGCACACGCAAGTTGTACGCAGACCGTTTGTCTGCTCAAGGAATGGGCGACACACTGGGTGACGACATGGTGAAAGCTTGCCGGGCTGCCTTGGATGCAGGCAAGCACACTGATGAAGATCCTGTTTTAACCAACTTCAAAACCAAGTTTTCTGTAGATTGGGCACCTTTCCTCAATCAAAAGTGGACAGATGCCGGTGCCACAGCTATTCCAATGGCCGAATGGAAACGGATTGCAGAAAAAATTAGCACCGTGCCAAGCAGCGTCACGCCACACCAACTGGTCAAAAACGTTTACGACAATCGTGCAGCCATGGGGCGAGGTGAGATTCCTGTCGACTGGGGCATGGGTGAGCACATGGCGTTTGCCACCTTGGTGGCCAGCGGTTATCCCGTTCGTTTGTCGGGTGAAGATTGCGGCCGTGGCACCTTCACACACCGCCACGCTGTGATTCACGATCAAAACCGCGAGAAGTGGGACATTGGAACTTACGTGCCATTGCAAAATGTCTCAGAAAATCAAGCACCTTTTGTTGTCATCGACTCCATCTTGTCGGAAGAGGCCGTGCTTGGTTTTGAATATGGTTATGCTTCAAATGACCCCAATTCACTGGTCATTTGGGAAGCCCAGTTTGGTGATTTTGCCAACGGCGCGCAAGTGGTCATTGACCAGTTCATTGCGTCTGGTGAAGTCAAGTGGGGCCGTGTCAATGGCCTGACGCTCATGTTGCCTCACGGCTATGAAGGGCAAGGGCCAGAGCACAGCTCTGCTCGCTTGGAACGATTCATGCAATTGGCTGCTGAAACCAATATGCAAATCGTTCAGCCCACCACGGCAAGTCAAATCTTCCACGTGTTACGTCGTCAAATGGTTCGCAATTTGCGCAAGCCCTTGATTATTTTCACACCGAAGTCTTTACTGCGTAACAAAGATGCCACATCACCATTGTCTGAGTTCACCAAAGGTGGCTTCCAAACCATCATTCCAGAAAACAAAACACTCAAGGCTGACAAAGTCAAACGCGTGCTAATTTGTTCAGGCAAGGTTTACTACGACTTGGTCAAAAAGCGTGAAGAGTTAGGTGCCGACGACACCGCTATTTTGCGTGCTGAGCAGTTGTATCCATTCCCGCACAAAGCTTTTGCAACCGAGTTGAAAAAGTACCCTAACGCCACAGAGTTGGTTTGGACGCAAGACGAGCCACAAAACCAGGGTGCATGGTTCTTTGTTCAGCACTACATCCACGAGAACATGACGGATGGTCAGCGCCTAGGTTATTCCGGAAGAGCTGCATCTGCTTCGCCTGCTGTCGGTTATTCACACCTGCATCAAGAGCAACAAAAAGCTCTGGTAGACGGCGCTTTCGGCAAGATTAAAGGCTTTGTTCTAACCAAGTAATGGTTAAACAGAATCAGCATTGAACCTATTTAGAAAGAATTGAAATGGCAATCGTAGAAGTTAAAGTTCCTCAGCTCTCTGAGTCAGTGGCAGAGGCCACCATGTTGACATGGAAAAAGAAAGTTGGTGACAGTGTTGCAGCCGACGAAATCTTGATCGAAATTGAAACAGACAAAGTTGTGCTGGAAGTACCTGCACCCTCTGCTGGAGTTTTGTCTGAGATTTTGGTCGGCAACGCTGGCACTGTGATTGCAGAGCAACTCATTGCGCGCATTGACACCGATGGCAAGGTGGCAAGCGCTGCACCCGCTGCGGCATCTGCCCCTGCGCCTTCAGGCAGTGCGCCTACTGCGGCCGCATCTTCACAAAGCAACAGCATGGCCGGTGTGGCCATGCCAGCGGCTGCCAAGCTTATGGCCGACAACAACTTGTCTGCTGGCTCTGTAGCCGGTTCAGGCAAAGACGGCCGCGTGACCAAGGGAGACGTGTTGTCTGCTGTGGCGGGTGGTGCAAAGCCTGTTGCCCAAGTGACTATTCCTACCGGCGTGCCAACAAGCTCATTGCCTCAAGTAGCTGCACCTGCAGTCAATTTGGGTGATCGCCCAGAACAACGCGTGCCAATGACTCGATTGCGTGCGCGAGTGGCCGAGAGGTTGTTGCAATCGCAAGCGACCAATGCCATTCTGACAACCTTCAACGAAATCAACATGGCGCCGGTCATGGAGATGCGAAAGCGTTTCCAAGACAAGTTCGAAAAAGAGCACGGTATCAAATTAGGCTTCATGAGCTTTTTTGTCAAAGCGGCAGTACATGCTCTGAAAAAATATCCCGTACTGAATGCTTCAGTTGACGGCAACGATATTGTTTATCACGGTTACTTTGATATCGGTATCGCTGTAGGCTCACCCCGTGGATTGGTGGTTCCCATTTTGCGCAACGCCGACCAAATGAGCTTTGCAGACATCGAAAAGAAAATCTCTGAGTATGGCACCAAAGCCAAGGATGGTAAGTTGGGCATTGAAGACATGACCGGCGGCACCTTCTCCATCTCCAATGGCGGTACGTTCGGCTCCATGATGTCGACCCCCATCATTAACCCACCCCAATCCGCAATTCTGGGCGTACACGCTACGAAAGATCGCGCCATGGTTGAAAACGGTCAAGTGGTGGTTCGTCCCATGAATTACTTCGCGATGTCTTATGACCACCGAATCATTGACGGCCGCGAAGCTGTCTTGGGCTTGGTGGCCATGAAAGAAGCGTTGGAAGATCCATCTCGCTTGTTGTTTGACATCTAAGCCACATTAGGAATTAGCATGAGTAAACAATTTGATGTGGTCGTCATTGGTGGCGGCCCGGGTGGCTATATTGCCGCCATACGCGCAGCCCAATTGGGTTTTCAAGTGGCCTGTGTGGATGAATGGAAAAGTGCTGCAGGGGGCCCAGCCCTTGGCGGTACTTGCACCAACGTGGGTTGCATTCCTTCTAAAGCCTTGTTGCAATCTTCTGAGCACTTCGACCAAGCCAACCATCACTTTGCCGATCATGGCATTGAGTTGAAGGGCGTCAGCATGGATGTTGCCAAAATGATTGCTCGCAAAGACACGGTTGTGAAGCAAAACAACGACGGCATTTTGTACTTGTTCAAAAAGAACAAAGTGTCGTTCTTTCATGGCCGCGCTGCATTTGGCAAAGCCGTTGAAGGTGCCTACGAAGTCAATGTCACAGGAGCTGCCAATGAAACATTGGTTGGCAAAAATATCGTTGTGGCTACGGGTTCTAATGCCCGTGCATTGCCCGGCACACCCTTTGATGAAGTCAATGTGTTGTCCAATGACGGGGCTTTGAATGTTGGTGCAGTTCCTAAAAAGCTGGTTCTTATTGGGTCTGGTGTCATTGGTTTAGAGATGGGCTCTGTTTGGCGCCGCTTAGGCTCCGAAGTGACCATCCTCGAAGGCCTGCCAACTTTCTTGGGTGCAGTGGATGAACAGATAGCCAAAGAAGCCAAAAAAGCTTTTGACAAGCAAGGTTTGAAGATTGAGCTTGGCGTCCAAGTCGGCGAGATTCAAAATGGCAAAAAAGGTGTCAAAGTGGCCTATACCAATGCCAAGGGCGAAGCTCAAAGCATTGATGCAGACAAATTGATTGTGTCTATTGGTCGTGTACCCAACACCATTGGCTTGAACACCGAAGCCGTTGGGCTCCAATTGGATGAGCGTGGTGCCATTGTGGTTGACGCTGAATGCAAAACCAACTTGCCAGGAGTTTGGGCTGTTGGCGACGTGGTCCGCGGCCCTATGTTGGCACACAAAGCCGAAGAAGAAGGCGTTGCTGTGGCAGAGCGCATTGCCGGTCAACATGGTCACGTCAACTTCAACACCATTCCTTGGGTCATTTACACAAGCCCCGAAATTGCGTGGGTGGGACGCACTGAGCAGCAGCTCAAAGCGGATGGCGTGGCCTACAAAGCTGGCACTTTTCCATTTTTGGCAAATGGTCGGGCTCGTGCCTTAGGCGATACCACGGGCATGGTGAAGTTTTTGGCAGATGCCAAGACTGACGAAATTTTGGGTGTTCACATCGTTGGACCCATGGCCAGCGAGCTTATTGCTGAGGCTGTGGTGGCCATGGAGTTTCGCGCCAGTGCCGAAGACATCGCACGCATCTGTCACGCACATCCATCGCTCAGTGAAGCCACCAAAGAAGCTGCATTGGCGGTCGACAAACGAACTCTGAATTTCTAAGTTTTTGAAGTCTCGTTAAACTATGAAGCCCGGGCTAGTCCCGGGTTTTCTAATTTCAAACTAGCGTTGTCCAGCGTATTTTTTTCAGAGCACTTTACCCATGTCCGTCAGATCAGCCTACGACCAAGAACTTCTGCACAGAGGCTACGAGGCTGACCCTGCTCAACTCCGAGCCGTGGAAGCTTTGGAGCGCTGCGCTCAGGAGTGGGCTGCCTATCAAGAAAGCATCAAAAGTCCATTTAGATTTTTGAAGAAAAAGCCAGTCTTGCCGCGTGGTGTTTACATGTTTGGGGGGGTGGGCCGCGGCAAGAGTTTTTTGATGGACTGTTTCTACCATGCAGTGCCAGTGAAAGACAAAACCCGTTTGCATTTTCATGAATTTATGCGTGAGGTTCACAGAGAGTTGGCATTGATGCAAGGCACTGTCAATCCTTTGGACGAATTAGGGCGGCGTATGGCCAAGCGCTACCAACTCATTTGCTTTGATGAGTTTCATGTGGCTGACATCACCGATGCCATGATTTTGCACCGACTCTTGGTGTCATTGTTTCAAAATGGCGTGAGTTTTGTGACCACTTCTAATTTCAAACCAGACCACCTTTATCCTGATGGTTTGCATCGCGATCGTTTGCTGCCCGCAATTGAGCTCTTAAATCTTCGCATGCAGGTGATCAATGTTGACAATGGCACAGACTATCGCCGGCGCACCTTAGAGTTGGTTAAGCTTTACCACTGCCCCTTGGGCGCAGATGCAGATTTGGCCATGGCAGATGCATTCAATCGATTGGTCAGTGGCCCAGATGAGGGTTCGATCTTGCACATTGAAGCCCGTGAAATTACCTCCAAGCGCCGAGCAGGAGGTGTTGTGTGGTTTGACTTTAGAGCCTTGTGTGGTGGCCCACGTTCGCAAAACGACTACTTAGAAATTGCAACTCAATTTCACACGGTCCTCTTGAGCAATGTGCCCAAGATGCCACCCAGGTTGGCATCAGAAGCAAGGCGATTTACCTGGCTCATTGATGTTCTGTACGACAGGCGTGTTAAATTGATTCTTTCGGCTGAGGTTGAACCCGAATCACTTTACACGGAAGGCCCACTTGCTCATGAATTTCCAAGAACCATTTCTAGGTTGCACGAAATGCAGTCGTCAGAATTTTTGGCCCTTGAGCACCGCACAGTAGACACCCAAATCACGTAATTCCCATATGAATTTTTGGATCAAAGCTTTGTCATTAGGGGCCGTTGGGTGGCTCTGTTTGACCGCTATGGCCCAAACAGACAATCCCAATTTGACCAAGCTCGCTGAAGCAAGCCGAATTGAGGCTCAGCGCTTGGTTCTGGCGGATGAAAAAAAGAAAGTTTTGGACCAATTTCAAGATGCCTCCAAGGCTTGCTGGCAACAGTTTGCTGTCAACGATTGTTTGTTTAAAGCACGTCAACAAAAATATCAAAGTTTGAACCCCTTGGATCAACGAGAAATAGATCTCAATATTCGCCAAAGAGCATTGAAAGAGCTTGAACGACAGCAACGCCTGTCTGATAAAACGATTGAAGTCTCCAAAGACAAGGCAGTGCCTTGACTCAATTTTTGCAGGCAGTTGCTGCCACTTTTTCAGATGAAGGCGTGATTGCACAAGCGACACCGCAATTTAAATCTCGGGCAGGTCAAACTGAAATGGCCATGGCCGTTGCCGAAACACTCCAAAGTGGTGGTGAGTTGGTGGTCGAGGCTGGCACAGGTGTAGGCAAAACATATGCTTATCTTGTGCCTGTCTTGTTAAGTGGTCAAAGAGCCTTGGTTTCTACCGCAACCAAAGCACTTCAAGATCAATTGTTTTCGCGCGATATTCCAAAGTTAATTGATGCCTTGAAGTTGCCAATTCGTGTCGCCCTGTTAAAGGGTCGTGGCAGTTACTTGTGCACCTTGCGTTTGTCTCAAGCCAGGCAAAGTAACGATGCCTCACTGCGCATTCAGATGCACGCACTGAGCAAGATAGAAACTTGGGCTCAATCAACTCGAACTGGTGATCTGTCGGAGTTGTCTGGATTAGACGACCGATCTCCAGTGATACCCCTGGTCACTTCCACCCGCGACAACTGCTTAGGTTCTCCCTGTCCCAATTTCAAATCTTGTCATGTCAATTTGGCTCGCAAAGAAGCCATGTCAGCCGACGTGGTGGTGATCAATCACCATTTGTTTTTTGCAGATCTCAATGTTCGAGACACTGGCATGGCCGAGTTGCTTCCTTCGGTGCAAACCGTCGTTTTTGATGAAGCCCATCAGTTGAATGAAATTGGCATCAATTTTTTAGGTCGTCACCTCAGCACCAGCCAATTATTGGAACTTACTCGAGATATTTTGGGGGCAGGTGTTCAGTTGGCAAGAGGGCTAGTTGACTGGACTTTGATTTGCAGTGTGCTTGAAAAATCTGCTCGTGATTTGCGCCTAACAGCACAACAGTCTCGCTCTGGCTCACGCTTGCGTTGGGCTGATCCTGTGCCTGATGACATTGAAATTGCTGATTGGTTAACTGCCATGGCGCAACTTCAAATTGCATTGGAAGCAGCACTGGCAGCCCTTGATGCAGTCAGTGAGATGGCCCCCGATTTTGTTCGGTTGCACGAGCGTGTCGCCATGCAGTTGCGTTTGATTCAAGATTTTCAAGAGCCCTGCGCAGAGGGGTCGGTGCGCTGGGTAGAGGTGGGAGCGCAAATGCGTTTGGTTGAATCGCCTTTGGATATTTCTAAAGCCGTACAAACACACATGTTGAACAGACAATCTCAGAACGAGCAAGTCAATGCGGCTAAAAAGTCTTGGGTTTTTACGTCTGCCACTTTGGGAGAAGATGATCAAATGCGGTGGTTTACTGAGCCCTGTGGCTTAAGTGAAGCACGTAAACTTCGAGTTGCAAGCCCATTTGATTACGCCAACAAGGCGGCCATCTATGTGCCGCCTGCAATGCCCAAGCCCAACGACATGAACCACACACGCAGTGTTGCTGCTTGGGTTGAAAAGCATGCTCGAAGCTTGGGTGGTCGAACTTTGGTGCTCACCACCACCTTGAACGCCATGCGCCAAATAGGCGAATCTCTGACCGCTGCTTTGGGTCAGAGCGGCGAACTCGAAGTGTTGGTTCAAGGCCAAGGCCCTAAACGCCGATTGATGGAGAGGTTCAGAGTTGGCGCTAGCGAGGGTGGGTTAGGGTGTGTTTTGGTTGCTTCTGCTTCGTTTTGGGAGGGCTTTGATGTGCCGGGCGATGCACTTCAGCTTGTTGTGATTGACAAGTTGCCATTTCCGCCGCCTCACGATCCTTTGGTTGAAGCGCGCTCACAAAGGCTTGAATTGGCAGGCCAAAGTTCATTCTCCGACTACAGCATTCCAGAAGCTGCCGTTGCACTTAAACAAGGAGCAGGCCGCTTAATTCGAAGTGAAAGCGATCAAGGTGTTTTGGTGGTGTGTGATCCTCGACTCACCAGAATGTCTTATGGACGCCGTTTGATGGCTTGTTTGCCACCCATGCGAAGGATTCACACAGAACTGGAGTTTGTTTCAGCGCTTGACTTGCTTACCAAAACTTCCACCACGCGCTAGATTTTTTGCTTGGTGCTCGTGCAGATTCAGGATAATTTTTTTCTAAAACGCGTTGCGAGTCTGCCTTCAATTCGTTCATACCAAGCGCATCGTATGACCTCACCAAAATTTGCAATGCCTCCTTGCTAGCAGGCACACCCGGGTAATCGGTGATGGCCAGTTGAGCTCGGTTGATGGCGGCCACATAAGCGCCTTTGCTGAGGTAAAAGCGTGCTACGTGAACTTCATAGGATGCCAAAGAGTTGACGATGTAAGTCATTCGTTGTCGCGCATCGCTTGCATATCTTGAATCTGGAAATCTTGTGACCAGTTCTTTGAATGACTCGAAAGAATCTTTGGCCGCTTTTTGGTCGCGTTCAGACAAGTCTTGTTTGGTGATGAACGAGAACAAACCCAAGTTGTCATTGAAGTTGACCAAGCCTCTTAAATAAAGAGCGTAATCAATGGCTGGGCTGGCAGGGTGAAGCTTTAAAAATCGATCCAAGGTGGCGATGGCTTGAACTTTTTCTGTAGCACGGTATTGCGCATAAGCCTTTTCAATTTGAGCTTGTTGGGCCAGCGGAGTTCCTGCGGCTCTACCCTCTAATTTTTCAAACAGCATGGCAGCACGGTCCCAAGCGCCTGCACTCACTTCATCGCGAGCTTCGCGGTAAATTTTTTCGGGAGTCCAAGCTGCTGTAGGATCTGTTGGCGTGCTTGAGCATCCGGACAGCAAAGTGACGGCAAAGCCGAAAAGAGTTAGCGCAAGCACCGATAATCTGATGTTCAACATCTGGCAACCTTGGAAATAAACCAAATTGATTATATCGAGCACCTCAGAGTTAGACGATGTTGATGAGTTTCAAGATGAAACTTCTCTCATTGCATCTGTGTTACCAAAAGTCTGGGAGCTCAGAGACCTCATTGTGCCTGCCGAATTTCATGGTCAAAGGCTTGATCGGATGTTGGTGGCAGGAGTCCCAGAGTTTTCCCGTAGTTACTTACAGCAATTGCTCGAAGATGGTGCAGTTTCTCGAGTCGGACAGCCTCATCCAAAATCATCTTTGAAAGTCAAGGCGGGTGAAGTTTGGACCATAGAGCTACGTGCCACCCCCCAATCCCAAGCCTTCAAACCTGAAAAAATCGATTTGAATGTGGTCTACGAAGATGCTAATTTGAGGGTGATAGACAAGCCAGCAGGCATGGTTGTTCACCCGGCACCAGGCAATTGGTCTGGAACCCTCATGAATGGCTTGCTTGGCTTAGACCCACAGTTGACTGATTTACCCAGAGCGGGCATCGTTCACCGACTTGATAAGGACACCAGTGGTTTGATGGTCGTAGCCAGAACGCGCTTGGCAATGGATACCTTGGTGAAAAAAATTGCTGCAAGAGAGATCAAACGCCACTACTTGGCCATGAGTGACAAAGCATGGACTGGCAGCAAGCAGAAAACCGTCGATTTACCCATCGGTCGCGACCCATCCAACCGCCTTCGAATGGCCGTTGTCGATCTGATGAAAAATTCAGGAAAAACAGCCAAAACTCATTTTCATGTATTGGCCCAAAGTGAGCAGGGCTGTTTAGTGCGTTGCATTTTGGAGACGGGACGTACGCATCAAATTCGAGTTCACATGGCCTCGCTCAAGCTGCCACTGGTGGGTGACTCACTTTACGG
>CAJCDH010000342.1 GCA_903961095.1 uncultured Burkholderiales bacterium
CAGTACACTGAACTGCAAATTGGCGCGATTACCGGTTAAGGAGCACAGGTCATGGCACAGAAAAAAGGCGGCGGCTCTACGCGAAACGGGCGCGATTCGCAGCCCAAAATGCTCGGTGTAAAAGCCTTCGGCGGTGAACTCATCACTGCAGGCGCCATCATTGTTCGTCAGCGTGGCACCAAGTTCCACCCTGGCACCAATGTTGGCATTGGCAAAGACCACACATTGTTTGCTTTGATCGACGGCCATGTGTCGTTTGGCTTCAAAGGTGCTCTGAAAAAGCAAATGGTGAATGTGACTGCTGCGTAAACAGCGTCAGCCATTGCGCAAAGAGCCCCGCCGAGTCGGGGCTTTTTTGTTCCAGAGGCTAAATTTAAAATAGACAAACTGGAATAGAAACTGGAAACATCATGAAATTCGTTGACGAAGCCTACATTGACATCGCCGCGGGCGATGGCGGAAACGGCTGCGTCTCGTTCCGTCATGAGAAGTACAAAGAATTTGGTGGCCCCAATGGTGGCGATGGCGGCCGTGGCGGTCACGTTTTTGCAGTGGCCGACCCCAATCTCAACACCTTGGTCGATTTCCGTTTTTCACGCAGGCACGAAGCCAAGCGCGGTCAGCACGGCATGGGCTCCGACATGTTTGGCGCGATGGGCGACGATGTCACCTTGAAAATGCCGGTTGGCACCATCATCACGGATGCTGAAACGGGCGAGGTTTTGTACGAGCTTCTCAAGCCGGGTGAAGTCCTCATGATTGCCAAAGGCGGTGATGGTGGTTTTGGCAACATGCGGTTTAAAAGTGCCATCAACCGAGCGCCTAGGCAAAAAACACCTGGCTGGCCCGGCGAGAAAAAAGAACTCAAGCTCGAGTTGAAGGTCTTGGCCGATGTCGGGTTGCTGGGTATGCCCAATGCGGGCAAGTCCACACTGATTGCCGCCATTTCCAATGCGCGCCCCAAAATTGCCGATTACCCCTTCACCACCTTGCACCCTAATTTAGGTGTGGTGCGCGTAGGCCCCGAACAAAGTTTTGTGGTGGCCGATGTGCCTGGTCTTATTGAGGGCGCTTCAGATGGTGCTGGCTTGGGACATTTGTTCCTGCGCCATTTGCAGCGCACGCGCTTGTTGTTGCACATCATTGACTTTGCGCCCTTCGATGAAGCGGTCGACCCTGTGGCACAAGCCAAAGCCATTGTCGGCGAGCTCAAAAAATATGACAAAGCTTTGTATGACAAGCCACGTTGGTTGGTACTCAACAAACTGGACATGGTGCCAGCTGAAGAGCGTGAAGCGCGCGTCAAAGATTTCATCAAGCGATTCAAATACAAAGGCCCTGTGTTTGAAATTTCAGCCCTCACGCGTGAAGGTTGTGAGCCTTTGATCAAGACCATTTTTCAGCACATCAAAGCGCAGCAAATTCAAGAGCAAGAGCCGGTCTATATTGACCCGCGATTTGTTGAAGAACCGCCCCCATAATTGATTCATTTTTTCTAAATCTCCCGATTCTGTCCTTTTATTGACCGCCATGAGCCAGCCTTTCATGTCCACTGTTTTGCGCGATGCGCGGCGCATCGTGGTCAAGGTCGGTTCCAGTTTGGTCACCAATGAAGGGCGCGGTCTGGACGAAGCTGCCATTGGTGAATGGTGTCGTCAGATGGCGCTCATGGCCAAAGATGGTCGTGAGGTCATTATGGTGTCCAGTGGTGCCATTGCCGAAGGTATGAAGCGTTTGGGTTGGGCCTCTCGCCCGCAAGAAATCCATGCCTTGCAAGCGGCAGCTGCAGTGGGTCAAATGGGTTTGGCACAAATGTACGAAACCAAGCTTCGCGAGAATGGTTTGGGAAGCGCTCAAGTGTTGCTCACGCATGCCGATTTGGCCGACAGAGAACGTTATTTAAACGCTCGCTCTACCTTGCTTACTTTGTTACACCACAA
>CAJCDH010000343.1 GCA_903961095.1 uncultured Burkholderiales bacterium
GGACAAGTTATTGATCAAATCCATTTGGAATACTCCTTAACCTGAAATGAAAGTAGGCCAAACAGGGAACTGCAATTTGAGCAGCATGATGAAGGCAAGGTAGCTCATGACAGACAAGACCGTTGCCAAAATCAAAACTTCTTTCAGTTTGAATTGATCGCCTGCCATGCTCACAACCAGGGTGGTGCCATAAATTGCAACGATCAGACCCATGGCAGGCAGTTTGATACTGGGCAAGCCGCCCAACAAAACGCCGAAAAGCAAGTTACCAGCAATGATGAAAACCAATGGCTTCCAAGCCCATGAGCCTACTTGATCACCAGTTGGTGTTTCAACGACCAAAGATTTGAACAAAATAACGCCACCAATGATGGCCAATATAGCGCCCAACAAGAGTGGGAAATAACCGGGGCCCATGCGGGCACCGGTACCGATGGTGTAACTAGTAGCTCCGTAAGCAAATGATGCACCAACGATGGTGTATAAAAGTCCAGAGTAAAAGTCTTTTTGACTTTTGATTTTCACAGGAAAGCTCCTCCAAAAAGTTTGGGATGGCGAATTTTGGGCCTAAATTAAGCATGTCGATATGTGGGTTTCACCTACTGCTTGTAGAAATTTCAAAAGCTGTCTAGGGTTAACCCGAAATTTCTAAGCTTGCATAGCCACAATTACTTCACCAGTGGCTTGAAAACTCGGAGCCACTTTGTAGCAGGCAAACCAAACCTGGTTTCAATGGCTTCAGCTTGAACCATGAGAACATCTTTTGAAGGCCTGCTTGAAAAACGTTGCGCCAAGACCACCGTATTGCCCTCACGGGTGGGTTTGAAAGCCCACAAAGCGTCTTCACCAAAGGCTTCCACCATCTTGGCCAAGCTTTTGTCGTAGCTCGAAGTGCGGCCAAACAAATTGACTGTCATCGTGCCTTCATCCGTCAGGAGCGCGCGACAGTTTTTGTAAAACGCGACACTGTCTAGCACCGGTGCAGCAGCCTCGTGGTCATAAAGGTCTACATGCAAAGAATCGACAGTACCCAACCACTCCTTGCTTTGAATTTCTTTGGCTGCATCGGCAATGATGACGCGCATGCGAGGGCCATCTTCCGGCAATTTGAACCAACCACGGCAGGCATGCAAAACCCCTGGGTTGAGTTCAATGGCAGTACACGTCCAGCGCAATTTTTTGTAGCAAAACTTGGTCAAACTCGCTGCACCCAAGCCCAGCTGCATGGCATGACGGCCCGCCACTGAAGCGCTCTTCAAAAAAAGCAAACCCACCATCATTCGCTGTATGTATTCAAGGTCTAAGTCAAAGGGTTCTTTGATGTTCATGGCACCCTGAATCCAGGGCGTCCCCAAATGTAAATAGCGCGATACGCCATCTTCAGAAAAATTCACTTCAGGCAATTCGATGGCTTGGGATTGAGATTTGCTCATGGGGTTTGAAAGGTATGAAGCTGTGGCAAAACACGTTGCGCATTGCTGAGCGTTGTGGCGGCAATGTCAGAAATTGAAACACCACGCAACTGCGCCAGAACAGCACCAATGCGCGGCAACTGAGAGGGCTCATTTCGGGCCTGCGCAGAAAGACCCTGCGCCGATTGTCTTTCGGCTTGTGTTTTGTAAAGCCAATGCGGCGGTATGTCGGGCGCATCGGTTTCCAATACCAAAGCAGAGAGCGGCAGCTCTGTAGCCAAGCGCCTTAATTGCAAGGCTCTCTCAAAGCTCAGCGCGCCGCCAAAACCCAAAGCAAAACCCATCTCGATGAAGCATTGAGCTTGCTGAAAGCTGCCATTGAAAGCATGCGCAATGCCGCCCTGTACGGCATGCCGTCTGAGCCCTTTCAACAATTCATCTGCTGATTTGCGCACATGAAGAATCGCTGGCAATTTGAATTTTTGAGCTAACTTGAGTTGGGCGTGATAGAAGAATTCTTGTTTCTCTCGCATCGCAGGCTCACACAAAGTCGGCACAAAGAAATCCAAACCAATTTCACCGACTGCGACCAACCGATCATCGGCTCGCTGCCCATGGGCGTCTTGAGCCAAAGCACTCTCAATGCATTGGGCTAAAAAGTCCAAGTCTTGCGTTTGGGCCCTTGGCACATACAAAGGATGAATTCCCAGTGCATACGGCTGATCAACTAATTGGGCCAGTTTTTGCATGGGCAAAAAATCTTTGGCTTGAACTGCGGGCATCACGCACCAAGCAACGCCCTGCGCCTGAGCGTTTTGCAAAACTGCTAAGCGGTCTAACTCAAACTCGGGGGCATCCAAATGGCAATGGCTGTCAAGCCAGCGCAGGCTCATGGCTGAAGAACGCCTTTGTCTAAACGAAGCACCCGACTGCAACGGGCTGCAAGTTGAGGGTCGTGCGTGACCACCACAAAAGCAGTGCCTTGTTGTTCGGCGGTGTTGAGCATCAAGTCAAACACACTTTCTGCTGTGGCCCTGTCTAAGTTGCCAGTGGGCTCATCGGCCAAAACGCAGGCCGGCTGCGTCACCATGGCGCGTGCGATGGCCACCCGCTGACGTTCACCGCCTGAGAGCTCAGCAGGTCGATGCGCAGCGCGATTTTGAAGGCCCACTTGGCCCAATCTTTCTAGAGCGATAGCGTTGGCGGCCTGCTTCAAATCACGGCGAATCCAAAGCGGCATGGCCACATTTTCTTGCGCTGTAAATTCGGGCAACAAATGGTGAAATTGATAGACAAAACCTAACAACTTGTTGCGTCTTAAACCTTGCTCAGCGGCACTGAACTTGGTCCAGTCTTGACCCTGCAACAACACCTGTCCTTGAGTGGGTGTATCAAGGCCTCCCATCAAGTGCATGAGCGTACTTTTGCCTGAGCCAGATGCGCCCACAATGGCCACTGTCTCGCCTGCTTGAACGCTGAGGTCGACACCTTGCAACACTGAGACGCTTAAGCCGCCCTCAGAAAAACGCTTGCTTAACCCGCGCACTTCAAGCACCGACTGTTGGGGCACATTACTCATAACGCAAAGCCTCCGCTGGGTTGACTTGGCTGGCGCGCCAACTGGGATAAAGCGTTGCCACAAAAGACAGGGCCAAAGAAATAAGTACAACGGGCAGAATATCTGACATTTGGGGGTCACTTGGCATGCGGCTAATCAGGTAAATGTCTTTGGGTAAAAAGCTGGCATGGAAAAGTGTCTCGAGGGCTGGCACGATCACATCGATGTTGAATGCAATGAGCAAGCCTAGAAGCATGCCGCCCAAAGTACCCATGATGCCCACCAAAGCGCCCTGAACCATGAACACACCCATGATGCTTTGAGGGCTTGCACCCAAAGTTCGCAAGATGGCTATGTCGGCGCGCTTGTCAGTAACGGTCATGACCAAGGTAGAAACCAAATTGAACGCAGCTACCGCCACAATGAGTGTGAGGATGATGAACATCATGCGTTTTTCAACCTGGACGGCAGCAAACCAAGTTTTATTTTGCTGCGTCCAATCACGCAAAGCCATGCCCATGGGCAAGCTAGGTGCAAGCTCTCGCGCCACTGCTCTCGCTTCATGCAAATCTTTGATTTTGAGACGAATTCCCGTGGGGCCTTCTAAGCGAAAAATTTTGCCCGCATCGGCCACATGCAACATGACCAATGCAGAGTCATATTCATAATGACCTGAGTTGAAAACACCGACCACTTGCATTTGTTTAAGGCGCGGCAATACCCCAGCCGGCGTCACTTGGCCATTGGGCGCAATGAGTGTCACGGGGTCGCCAATTCGAAGGCCTAACTGACGCGCCAAATCGATGCCCAATACCACCCCAAACTGACCAGGCACCAAAGCATTGATGCCAGGCATGGCCTTGTTGCCAGTCATTGAACCCGCTGACAAATCAATGACGCTGGGTTCTAGCGCTGGGTCAATACCCCGCACCAAGACCCCCTTCATGTCCTCGCCCCTGGCCAACAAGGCCTGGGCCGCAATGAAAGGCGCAGCACCAATCACTTTGGGGTTGCTTCGAATTTGAAGCAGCGTGCCGTTCACGTCGTCCAAGGGCCCACCATCTGCTGAAATCAATTCGATGTGTGAAACAACGCTGAGCATTCTGTCGCGCACTTCTTTCTGAAAGCCATTCATGACAGACAAGACAATGACCAAGGCCGCCACGCCAAGGCCAATGCCCAACATAGAAACGCCTGAGATGAATGAAATGAAGCCGTTTCGGCGCGTGGCTCGGCCCGCGCGGGTGTAGCGCCAACCCAAAACCAACTCGTAAGCTAATTCAAATCTCATTCAAAGCCACTTTCAAAGGCAAAGACGCCGCCTCATGCCGACTGTCTGGAAGGGCCATTGTGTCATCCCTGACAATACAGCCATGAACGCAGGTTTAACACCCACCTCAACATCCCGATTCAATGAGGGCCAAGCAAGCACCCGTCATTGGGTGATTGCCTATGCCGCACAAGAATCTGACGCTTTGCAAAAGGCAATTGACACATTGTATTTGCCCAATCTGCAAAAATTATTCAGCAGAATGGCATGTGTCACAAAATCCAGTTCAAGCGCCGAGGGACTCAGTGCGTTTCTCATGCCACATGAAGCCGCTCCCAAACTCTTTGGGGTTGAGCCTGTTTTGGGCAAGGCAGCCACCATGACGCCCTGCCATTGGCAAATTGGCATGAATGAAGTGATTTTGCTCAAACCAGAGGAGGTGGGCTTGAGCGATTCAGAATCAAGACAGCTTTTGTCTGTCATGCAGCCTTACTTTGAAGAAGACGGGCTACACGTGGTCTATGAAAGCCCTTTGGTTTGGGGCGTAACAGGCGACTTGCTGGCAGACTTGCCAATGGCCAGTATCGATCGGGTCATCGGCCAAAGGATCAATGCTTGGATGCCAGATCTTCAAAAAGCAAAAAAATTGCAACGTTTACAAAGTGAAATGCAAATGCTGCTCTACCAACACCCTGTGAACGACGAGCGCAGTTTGAAAGGACAGTGGACAGTCAATTCGTTTTGGTTGCACAGAGGCCTAGATCAGCTTTACCCCCAAGCCACACACTTTGCTGTGGCCCTTGATTTGCGAGATGCTGCACAAGGATCTAACCCCAAACTTTGGCAACAGGCTTGGGCACACATCGACAACACCCTCGCGCTTTCTTTGTGTCAGGCTTTAGATTTGAAGCAGGACGTGTCACTCACCCTTTGCAGCGAGACATCAATGCGGCACTACCAAGCGCGGCCAAGCTCTTGGCTTGATCATTTACAGCGAGTTTTTAAGCCCATCACAGTGAGGAAGGAATTGCGCGCTCTGTCTACTGGCGTTGCTAACCCATGAGTATGCAAATATTGACGCGCGATGTGCCACCGCGAAGTGCCTGGGCCTTAGAACAAGCTGGCATTCACCCATTGCTTTCGCGTTTGTTTGCGGCGCGAGGCGTTGTGAGCGCCGACGAACTTGATGACGGTCTGGCCAAGCTATTGGCACCAAGCACGCTGAAAGGCAGCCAAGCCGCAGCTGTTTTATTGGCCGATGCCATCGCCGCCAACAAGCGCATTTGTATTGTGGCCGACTACGACTGCGACGGTGCTACAGCCTGCGCAGTGGGGCTGAGGGGTCTGCGAATGCTAGGTGCCAAGCACGTCAATTACATCGTGCCCGACCGAGTTGTGGATGGTTATGGCCTGACAGCGCCTATTGCACAACGCGTCAAGCAATCGGGTGCAGACGTTTTAGTCACCGTTGACAACGGCATCGCCAGCCTTGAGGGGGTAGCACAAGCGCAGGCATTGGGTTTGCAGGTGTTGGTCACAGACCACCACTTGCCCGCTGCCACGCTACCCGATGCAGAAGTGATTGTGAACCCCAACCAGCCTGGTTGTGAATTTGAAAGCAAATCTTTGGCGGGTGTGGGCGTGATGTTTTATGTGTTGCTGGCCCTGCGTGCCGAACTGCGACAACGAGGCATTTTCACAGCTGAATCCCAGCCCAAACTGGACACCCTTTTGCCTTTGGTGGCACTGGGCACAGTGGCAGATGTGGTGCGACTTGACAACAACAATCGCCGCTTGGTGGCACAGGGCTTGAAACGCATTCGCGCAGGACAAATGCCTGCTGGCATGCTGGCACTGTTCAAAGCGGCAGGCCGTGAGGCCAAAGTGGCCAACACATTTGACTTTGGATTTGCACTGGGCCCGCGAATCAATGCGGCTGGTCGCTTGTCAGACATGACTCTGGGCATTGAATGCCTGAGCACCGACGATACAAGCAGAGCCGATGAATTGGCCAGGCAACTGGATGCCATCAATCGGGAGCGCCGCGACATTGAAGGCGACATGCGCCAGCAAGCCATGGAAATTGCCGAGTCCTTGTTGGATGACAGCGAAGAGCCGCCCCCCGCCATTTGTGTATTTGACCCCGATTTTCACGAAGGTGTGGTGGGCATTGTGGCCTCTCGCATCAAGGACAAATTCCACCGACCCTGCTTTGTTTTTGCAGCCAGCAATGCACCCGGCAAAGAACACGAATTAAAGGGCTCTGGCCGTTCTATTCCTGGCTTTCACCTGCGCGATGCACTTGATCTCATGGCCAAAAAGCATCCCCAAGTTTTACTCCGATTTGGGGGCCATGCCATGGCTGCAGGCTGCACCATTGAAGAGGAGCACTTGGCATTGTTTGAGACTTGCTTCATGCAAGTGGCTGCACAACTCATGTCGCCAGCAACGCTTCAACGCAAGCTGGAAACTGACGGCCCCTTAGAGGCTCAATACCGACGTGTTGAATTCATTGATGTGATGCACAAAGAAGTTTGGGGTCAGGGTTTTGCACCACCGGTGTTCAGCGAAGAGGTAGATGTTGTGTCTCAAAAGTTGGTGGGCGAAAAACACCTGGCTCTCAAACTGAAACACCAAGGGCAACCGGTAGATGGCATTTGGTTTGGACGGATAGAGCCATTGCCAGCGCGCGTCAAACTGGCTTTCCGATTGGATGTGGATGAGTGGCAAGGCCAAAAACGCGTTCGCTTCATGGTGGAAGCGGCTGAAATTTAACGCTTGTCTTGCAAGGCCTTCAAAACAGCTGGCGAAACAAGCCCCTCCACCTTGCCACCCAAGGTGGAAATTTCTCTGACCAAGGTGCTGCTAATGTGTTGTACAGATGCGCTGGTGTGCAAAAACACGGTATCAACTTCGGGCGCTAAATGCCGGTTCATGCCTGCCATTTGTGTTTCGTAATCGTAATCGGTGACTGAGCGCAAGCCTCTGACGATGACTCGCGCGCCTTGGCTGTGCACAAAGTCACACAACAAGCCCGAAAAGGCCACCACAC
>CAJCDH010000344.1 GCA_903961095.1 uncultured Burkholderiales bacterium
GCTTGTGCAAATCTGGGCCTAGTTTTTGTGCCTGCGTCATCACAGCAGTTTTTAAGCCAGCAAATGAAAAGTCAAAGTTAGCGCTGTGAAGCAAGGGCCTTGGCAGCTTGAAAGCTAGAGGATTGCCAGCTTCTGCCCATTTCGAAAGAGCTGGGCCGCCGGGATAACCCAGCCCCATGAGCTTTGCCGATTTATCAAAAGCTTCACCAGCCGCATCATCAATGGTTTCGCCCAATATTTCATAGGAACCGACAGCCTCGACACGCATAAGTTGAGTATGTCCACCGGAAACCAGAAGGGCCACAAACGGAAATTCTGGCGGGTCATCGCTCAAAAAAGGCGAAAGCAAATGGCCTTCTAAATGGTGTATGCCAATGACTGGTTTTTGAAGCGAAGCTCCAAGTGCACAAGCCACTCCAGCACCTACTAACAATGCGCCGGCCAAACCTGGCCCCCGGGTGTAGGCCACCACATCAATCTTATCTAGACTCACATTGGCACTTTTCAAAACTTCACGTGTGAGTGGAATGACTCGCTTAATGTGGTCCCGACTGGCCAACTCTGGCACCACGCCGCCATAGGCTTGATGCATGTCAATTTGACTGAACAAGGCGTGAGACAACAGCCGTGGCGCACCATGGGTTTGGGTTTCAACCAAGGCCACACCCGTTTCGTCGCAAGAAGATTCAATTCCAAGAAAAAGCATAGGACTAGAGTTTATGCGATGGATTTCATTGAGCATATAACGAAAGGTTATCTAAGCTTTGCGACAATCACCCCATGGGCATTGGTCACTACCTCAAAGAAATTGGACGCGGCAAAGACGGCGCGCGGCCACTTACGCGTGAACAGGCTGCTGATTTGTTAGGCCAAGTGTTGGATGCAAAAGTTTCTGATCTTGAAATTGGCGCATTCTGCTTGGCCATGCGCATCAAAGGTGAAACACCGGCGGAAATGGCCGGTTTTCTAGATGCCGTACATACTCGCTTGAACCTACTGCCCGCAGTTGATCAGCAGACTACTGTCGTCATCCCCTGCTACAACGGCGCTAGAAAGTTACCTGCGCTAGCACCGCTTCTTGCCCTGCTTTTGTGCCAACAAGGCGTGCGAGTTTGTTTGCACGGCACGCCAACAGAAAACAGTCGAACCACTTCTTTTGATGTGCTTGAGGCTCTCGGTTACAAAGCTCTGGCGCAAATTGACCAAGCGCAAACTGGCTTGAACATCTTGCCTACCGAGCTTCTGAGTCCCGCCTTGAAAAAGCTGCTTGATGTTCGCCGGGTGGTCAATCTACGTAACCCCGCACACAGCTTGGTGAAGCTCATGAACCCCTGCCTTGGTTCTACGCTCATTGTAAGTAGCTACACCCACCCAGAATATGCCGTTTCGATGGCTCAGACTTTCAACTTAACACAGGCCTCAGCTTTTTTACTCAGAGGGACTGAAGGCGAACCTGTTGCCGATCCACGCCGCACACCGCAAATGGATTTCTTTCATGGGGGCAGCACGCTAACCGTTCAAGCAGCACAAGTCGGAGCACTTCAAAGTACGCCCAATTTACCAGAGCCCACAGCCTTTAAAACTGCGGCCTTCATTGAAGATGTTTTGCAGCAAAAGCGCGAAGTGCCTGCACCTATTGCGCTTCAAGTTCAACATATTTTGCAAGCCTTGAAATCCTTATGAAGCAACATGATTCATCTTTTGCAAAGCCTGCAACCTCCTTATTGGGCACATGCAGTCTGGTGGGTGCAGGACCTGGCGACCCCGAGTTACTCACGATCAAAGCCGTCAAAGCCATTCAAGCCGCTACTATTTTGCTGGTAGATGACCTGGTCAGTGATGAAGTTTTAAAGCATGCTCAAGCCTCTGCTCGCATTGTTTATGTGGGCAAACGCGGGGGCTGCAAAAGCACGCCTCAAGCCTTCATTGAAAAGCTCATGATCAATGCCGTGAAGGAGGGTGAAAACCTTGTTCGACTTAAAGGAGGAGACCCCTTTGTATTTGGCCGCGGCGGCGAAGAAGTTGAACACCTCCGCGAAGCGGGCATTGAGGTCAAAATCATCAATGGCATCACCTCAGGCTTAGCCGCAATCAGCAGCTTGGGCGCGCCTTTGACTCACCGCGAACATGCCCATGGCGTGGTGTTCGTCACAGGCCACGCCAAGCCCGGCGACAAGGGCACCGATTGGCGGCAACTTGCTGCCACGGCGCGCGATGCCAAACTCACATTGGTCATTTACATGGGTGTGAGTGGCGCAGAGACCATCCAAATGGAACTTCTCACGGGCCTGCCTGCCGACACACCCGTCGCCATCATTGAAAACGCCAGCTTGCCACAACAACGTCAAGCCCTCACACGCCTAGACAGCCTGTGTATGACCCTGAACGAAAAAGGGCTCAAAAGCCCCAGCATCTTGGTGGTGGGCAATGTGATTCAAGCTTGCGCAGAAATTTTCAAAACTCAAAAAAACGACTCAACTGCGCCTACACTCCCACTGCATGCAAACTTGTGATGTGGTGATCGTGGGCGCCGGCGCTGCCGGTCTTTTCTGTGCGGGCGTGGCCGGTCAATTGGGCTTGTCCGTCTTGTTGATCGATCACAGTCAAAAGGTGGCTGAAAAAATTCGCATTTCGGGTGGCGGGCGAAGCAATTTCACCAATCAACTCATTGATGCCAGCGCTCCTCAGAAACATTTTTTAAGTGAGAATCCTCATTTCTGCCGCAGTGCTTTATCTCGCTACACCGCACAAGATTTCATCCAACTGGTTCAGTCTCACCAAATTTCTTTTCATGAGAAGCACAAAGGGCAGTTATTTTGTGATCGTTCCGCCGAAGACCTGATCCAAATGTTGCTGAGAGAATGCGACAAAGGCGGTGTGAAGCGCTTGCATGGTTGCGGCGTTCGATCATTGACTAGCGGTGGCTCGAGTTACAAATTAGAAACTGACCAGGGCGAAGTTCAAACCAGCGCCGTGGTCATTGCCACAGGCGGCCTGTCAATCCCTCAAATTGGTGCCACCGATTTTGGCTATCGCATTGCGCAGCAATATGGCTTGCGCTTGGTTGCCAGACGACCCGGGCTAGTTCCACTCACCTTCAATGGCACTGATTGGGCACCCTATGCCAGTTTGGCTGGCTTGGCGTTGCCTGTCAGCATCGAAACCGGCATTAAAAAAGCCCACATGCGTTTTGATGAGGACCTGTTGTTCACACACCGGGGTTTGTCTGGTCCGGCTGTTTTGCAAATTTCCAACTATTGGCAAGAAGGGCAGCCCCTTCATTTGAACCTGGCCCCGCAAGAAAACATCGAAGACGCCTTGATGCATGCCAAAGTCAGGTCCAAAAAACTGATCGCCAACGAGTTGGGCGCTTGGGTGCCACACCGACTTGCAGAGGCATGGGTGGCCCAAGACCCCCAATGGCAACGCCCAGTAGCCGAAGCCAGCGACAAAGCATTGCTCCAATTGGCCCAGAAACTCAGCCACTGGCCACTCACCCCCAATGGCAGCGAGGGTTACAAAAAAGCCGAAGTGACTTTGGGCGGGGTGGATACCCGAGACTTGTCGTCGCAAACCATGGAATCCAAGCAGCCGGGCCTTTATTTCATCGGGGAAGTGGTCGATGTCACCGGGTGGCTTGGGGGGTATAACTTCCAATGGGCCTGGTCGAGTGCATTTGCGTGCGCTCAAGCCCTTAAGCAAAAACAGGCTACCGCTCTGTAAATATCCCTGAAAGTGGGCCAAACGGCCTAAAACTTAGGGCTATAATCCAAGGCTTTGCTGGCAATCCCCCGTCTGCCAAATACTAGTTCGTGACGGGGAACCCGCCGAAACTGCTTGTGAGGGCTCGATCTTCCCTCTCAATGTCAGTCGGCATAATTTGGAAACATTGAAATCCATGACCACCATTCGCGTGAAAGAAAACGAGCCGTTTGACGTAGCACTTCGCCGCTTCAAACGCACCATTGAAAAACTCGGTCTACTGACTGACTTGCGTGCCCGTGAGTTTTATGAAAAGCCCACCACAGAGCGCAAGCGCAAAAAAGCGGCCGCAGTCAAGCGCCACTACAAGCGCGTGCGCAGCATGCAATTGCCCAAGAAGATGTACTAATCTGTTTCGGCAGTTAGTTCGCTTCGTTCAAAGTTTCACCTGAATCTTTGAATTTGCGAAGCCCTCAGGGGCCAAGCAAAAGCCCGCTGGAGGACGCTCAAGCGGGCTTTTTTATTCAATATTACTTTCTGGAAACACCATGAGCCTCAAAGACCAAATCACCGAAGACATGAAGAATGCCATGCGCGCCAAAGACACCGCACGTTTGGGCACCATCCGTTTGTTGTTGTCGGCCTTGAAGCAAAAGGAAGTTGATGAGCGAGTGGTGTTGGATGATGCTGCAGTGGTGGCCATCGTCGACAAATTGGTCAAGCAACGCAAAGACTCTATCGCTGCATTTGAACTGGCCACTCGCCAAGATTTGGTCGATATTGAAAAAGCAGAGATGCTGGTCTTGCAAGGGTATTTGCCAGCTCGCATGTCTGCCGATGAAGTGACAGCTGCAGTTCAAGCCATCGTGGCCGCTTTGGGCGCCAAAGGACCTGGCGACATGGGTAAAGTCATGGGTGCAGTCAAAGCTCAACTGGCGGGCAAGGCCGACATGGGACTGGTCTCAGCCGCCGTCAAAGCTGCGCTTGCAGGCTAATTCAATTGGGGCTAAATAAAAATTTAAATGAGGTCAGAGGCTGAGGCTGCGGGGGCTGACGATTTCTGGTACTCCAGTATGCGGAAGCCCCCTCAGCCTCAGCCTCAGCCTCAGCCTCTGACCTCATTTAAATTTCAAATTTTTCCA
>CAJCDH010000345.1 GCA_903961095.1 uncultured Burkholderiales bacterium
GTGGATGAAGGTTAATCCCGAAATGGCATGGCTAAAAACCTGTGGATTAATTGCGGTGAGGGAAGATTTGGTTGTAAAAAAATCTGTTGCTAAGAGCCTTGCATTATTATTGGAGTTGTGTATTAAATTGGCGCCAGAAAGACAAGATAAAGTTCTGAAAATGCTGTACAGCAGATTGGCTTCATTTTGGTTAAAGGCTGGTAAAGGTGAGTTGGCTATGATATCGATTCAAAAATACGGTGATTTGGAGGACGATATTTTAGGTAAAAGACTCGAATTGAATGCGCTTATTTTAAAAAAGGAACTATCAAAAGCAATTTTAATTGCTGAGGAGATAATAATTTATAATTCAAATATGAAGCCAGAATTTTTGGATTCGGAAGTTAAAAAATCACCAGATTTTGATTCGCAGGCCGCTGAAAAAACTTTAAAACTGGTGAACAGTGCTTTAAGAGCTCGTGGATTGAAGCCATTTTTGATGTCTGGCACTTTATTAGGATACTTGCGTAATGGGAATATTTTACCTCATGACAAAGATGTTGATATAGGAATTATTGGATGGGAGAATCAATTTGAGGTGGCTCAAGTCCTCATGGAACTAGGTCATTTTTATATTGATTATGAAAAATTAAAGGGAAATAAAGCATTTTTATTAGACCCAAAAGATTTAAAAAATGGTATTGCGATTGATGTATTTTTATTCCATGACAATGGAGATCATTTTTTGCATGGTATTGATTTTCATTTGGGTTATACGCAGAACTACAATTTCACAAAATTCAATTTAAAAGAGGTTGATTTTTTAGGTGAGAAATTTTATATACCAGATCAACCAGAACTCAATATGTATGAGAATTATGGTGATTGGAAAACCAGTATTCCAGGATATGTGGTGAGTGTTGAATCCCCTGCAATTGCTAACAAAGGAAGTTTGGAACATAAGCTTTCTGCCCACTTGCAAATTATCGCGAGTATGTATAGTGGATTTTCTGTAGATAAAATCCAAAGGGTTGTTAATTATTCAAATAATCATGAAAAATTATTATCAGATAAAACGGTAAATGCTTGCATAAAGTGGATTGAGAGAATTAATTCTTCATTGGTTAATAAATAATACTTTCCAATATATTTTAAAGTTCAGATATTTTTAATTTCACTATGATAGTACTTCCATGAAATTCAATCCAAAAATCACCTATTTGATGTCGGTATTGCAAGATACTCTGAAATTCGAAAAACAAGGAAATTTGGTTCCACTTATCGAACAAACCGGACTTGATGGATTATTAGATCCCGAATTGTTCAAAGCTGCACGTTACTTCGATCGCCGCATCTTGGTCAAGTTTCTGTCTACATTGGGAATGGAGAATTCCGACGAGCGCATGTATTACCAGCGGTGGTTGGCTTCTTCGCAATTTTTGGATGGTCAGCTCACATTGGACAGTGCAGCGCGATTGTGTGCTGCAGATGATGATCTGATGATCGATTTTTACCAAGACGTCTTGAAGGGCGTTTCTCAGCCTTCCGAATCAATTTCGAGTACCGATTGGCTGAGTCTTCCTTGCAGTTCATCGGACATGCTGTTTGCAACTGAGCTTTTTATTGACAATTTGGCAGTCCAATGGCTACCTAAGGTCCTCAATTGCTGGCGTCAACTGGATAATACAGGAGAGCCGTGGTTGTGGATGTGCAGAACCATTGCAGAACGGGTTGAATACGCCAAGTCAGTTCAAAAGGCCAGTGCATTGGCCAATGCATTCGAATTTCTTTTTGAAGAAATAGAGCCGCATCACAAAACGCTTTTTTCTGTCATGGCACCGCATCTGGTGAACTTGCAATTAAAAGCGAATCGGCCAGATGATGCCCTTATAACCGCGAACAATTTTGTCCAAAAAAGTCCCGGGCCTGGGAGTGCATATTGGCTGATGATGTGCCACGCCCGACTCAACGAGTTCCCAGAAGCTATCCGACTTGCGGAAGCGGTGGTTGATGCAACGATTCAGTCGACCATGGTGCGAAATAAGAAAATACCAGAACAAGCGCTTGTCGAAGAAGGACTGGCGCGAAAGTCCAAGCACAGATTTAACTTGAATGCGGCCAATCGAAGCCTGAAAAGTGTCAATCGCATCTTGCGTGAACGCGGGTTAAAACCGTTTCTAATGTCCGGCGTTCTTTTGGGATACCTGCGTGAGGGGCAATTGATGCCCCACGATAAAGATTTGGATATTGGTTTGATTGGATGGGAGCAACAATTTGATGTGGCCCAAGCATTGAAAGAATCCGGTCATTACTACATTTATTGGCGCGGTATTCGTGGCGACAAGACATTTGTTTTTGATGCTCACGATCTTGTCAATGGAATAACGATCGATTTTTTCTTCTTCCACCCTCATGCAGACCATTTTCTCCATGGTATCGATTA
>CAJCDH010000346.1 GCA_903961095.1 uncultured Burkholderiales bacterium
AAAGTTTTGTACCGGCTCAAAGACATTGAGGCCTATGAAGAAGCCTGTCTGATCCGGAAAGTGTTCTAGGTGCGCACCCAAGGAGGCCCCGAACGGGTTGTAAATTGTTCGAACAACTTGGAATCAGTTCGAAATAGTCTTGGCGGAGCAGAACATGCTTCATCACAAACCGCCTAAGTTTCCCAAGGACAAGCCGATTAAGCACTTGGGGTCCAAGTCAGCAATCTAAATGTTGAGACATCTTCTTGGTCCGAGAGTTTTCAGATCCTCTGTGCTGAGTGCTCCGGAATTAGAACCTAATAGGTTGCCCCACTGTGCCCTTTTGACCTAGAGCTGTCGGTGTGTATGAAGTGAAACGATTACCGTGAAATTAGTCCTTCACCATGAGGCCGCCGCTCTGGTGCGAAAGAGGTCCGACTGTTTTTAACTTAGGTAAAGACTTGCAGCCCACGATGCAGGAAGTTCTCTGCTTCTCCCAGTTAACTGTGCGAATAAAGCTGAGCACCATTACTGGGCAAGTCAGCGATCAAAATGTGTCCCTTTTCCGAGTCGGTTAGCACCAATTGAGAAGTACCCGGAATAAAAGCTGCATTTGTCACGGTCTGTCCAACTGGGCTGCGCACGAAATGGGTAACCTCTCCTCGGGCATTCATGACAAATGCACCTCCCAGACTGGCGTGTGCAACCACCAATCGGTTTTCAATGTCAACGGCCATACCATCAGGACCGCTTGTGCCAAAAAAACTGCGGAATACGCCCGCTTTACTAATGGAGCCATCCGGCAGCAAAGGAGCGCGCCAGACCGCATTCCCGCGAGTTACGGCAACAAATAGGAATCTACCGCTTGTATCCAAGGTAATCCCATTGGGGCTGGGGGCGTTTGACAGCAATTGGTCCAATCGACCGTTGGTTTGCAAGCGATACACACAACCAGTTGGGTTATGCATTCCGGTTTGACCTTGATCGGTGAAATAGCAATGGCCATCACGATCAAAGACCAAATCGTTGATGCCTTTGAAACTTTCGGAATTTCGATGCCCGAGAACTGTATCTACAGCACCTGAATTGGGGTCGATCCGAAGCAAGCCCCTGCGGTAATCCGCTGTCCATAGAGTACCGTCCTGATGAATCGCAATTCCATTAGGCCACCCGCCGGTATTGGCAACTTCGTTCCAATCGCCGCCGGTCGTGATTTTGAAAATCCGGCCATGGGGAATATCCGTTACATACAAGTTGCCAGTCCTGTCAAAGGCCGGCCCCTCCAGAAAGCAATCGACCACATGGCCTGGTTTGTTGGCATCGGCCCAATCACTGCGTACAGGACGACGTAGCGCATCGGGCATGCGTGTCAATACTCGCGCATCAATCACTTCGGGCGCTGTAAAACTCAGATTCCACATGATCGTTCCTCTTAATTATTCCGGTTGAACACCCGCCGCCTGAATCAATTGACCCCAGCGCTGGGTCTCATCGCGGACCATTTTCTGAAAATCTGCTACAGGCATACCACCTGGCTCGGCACCTTGGTCGGCAAAGCGCTTGAGCAAATCTTGGGCCGAGAACGCTTTCTTAATTTCCGCTTGAAGCTTGTCGATGATGGGTTGAGGGGTTCCTTTGGGTGCTGCAATACCAAACCAGTTGGTCGCATTAAAGTCTTTGAGCCCCAACTCAGCTGTTGTCGGTACATCAGGAAGTGAAGGCAAACGCTTTGAACTCGTCACCATCAGAGCGCGTACACGCCCCCCATTGACCGCAGGAATTGCGGTGGGTGCAGCTGTCACCAGAATATCCACCTCACCAGCCATCACCCCACGAATCGCATCTCCTGCCCCTTTGTAGGGAATGTGAGTGATAAAAAGTTTGCCGCTTTGCTTGAGCAATTCTGCACCGAGGTGGGTTGAACTACCCATGCCCCCAGATCCGTAATTGGCTTTACCAGGATTTTTTCTAGCAAACTCGATGAATTCCTTTGCCGTTTTATAGGGCGCATTTGTGCCCACCACCACGACCAAAGGGGTTACCGCCAATGTTGTCACTGGGACGAGGTCAGTTGCATGATCCCATGGCAGTTTCTTGAACAGATGAGGCAGCATGGCATACGTGGTGTCGTTGATTTGGAACGTAGCACCATCGGGTTTGGCTTTTGCAACCATATCCGTACCGATGGTTCCACTGGCCCCCGTCTTGTTTTCGACAAAGAAGGACTTGCCCGTCTGCTCGGTCAATTTCTGGGCAATTTGACGCGCAGCGAAATCGGTAGTACCGCCCGGTGCATAAGGCACAACGAGTCTTACGTTACCTTCAGGCCAGTTGGTTTGAGCGAATGAAATTCCCTGTAGGGAGGCCACCAGCATGGTCAAAATTGAAATACGAGTTGATGTTTTCATGTGAATCTCCTTTTGGGGATCGTGTTGAATATTTGTAGACGAATCGGTAATCCCCTCTTCGTACATTTCGATGGGGTACAGTTTTTTGTTGCCTGCACAGTGCATGGCTTTGAAATGGTCTTTTCAAAAAAAACGAATTTCGTACTCCTTAATTTTTTTAAATATGACGGTTTATTCAGCCATTGAAAATCCAGAGAGGGCGCGGATTTGAGACTGTGTGTAGCCCAACTCGCTGAGGAGTTCGGCGCTATGCTCACCCAATTTGGGTGGTGAGAAACGTACACCAGGACGGTGGCCATCCAGCGTAAGAGGCAACAAGACCGTACGGGTTTGCTTTCCATCTGGCAGATCAATGTCAGCCACTCCACCTGTGGCATTCAGGTGCGGATCGTTGAACAAGTCTTGCGGACGGGTAATGGGGGCAAATGGCAAGGCATTCTTTTCGAAGACAGCACTGATTTCTGATGCAGTGAACTTCGCCATCCTCTCGCGCAATAGGGGCATCATCCAATCACGCGCTTTCACCCGGTCGTTATTGCTTTGCAAACGCACATCGTTTTTTAGGTCGTCAAAGCCGAACGCCTCGCAGTAAATGGCCCACGCTGTGTTGCTGACCACGGCCAAGAATATCTGTTCCTCGTCCTTGACCTTAAACACGTCATAAATGGCCCAGGCCGAAATCCGTGCTGGCATTGGTGCGGCGGGTTTGCCTGTCACGGCGAACTGCATCATGTGCTGTGCAACCAGGAAAACATTGTTTTCGTATAAGGCACTTTGGACTTCCTGTCCTTTTCCGGTTTTCTCTCTTTGTGCCAAAGCAGCCATGGCGCCAATGGCGCCAAACATGCCGCCCATGATGTCGTTGACGCTGGTGCCAGCTCGCAGCGGATCACCCGGACGACCTGTCATATAAGCCAGTCCTCCCATCATCTGCACCACTTCGTCCAATGCTGTCCGATGCTCATAGGGACCAGGGAGGAAGCCTTTGTGGCTTACGTACACCAAACGTGGGTTGAGAGCTTTCAGACTGTCGTAGTCCAACCCCAGCTTTGTCATGGTGCCGGGTTTGAAATTCTCGCTGACCACATCAGCCGTGGCGATTAGCCGCAGCACGGCTTCTTTGCCTTCGGGTGTTTGCAAGTCGAGTGCGATGCTTTTTTTGTTCCGGTTGAACATGGGAAAAAAGCCTGCGCCAGATCCCAGCAATTGACGAGTGGCATCGCCATTGCGCCCATGTCCAATCGGCTCGACTTTGATGACCTCGGCGCCCAGGTCGGCGAGAACCATGCCACAGGTGGGGCCCATGACCATGTGGGTGAATTCAACAACCCGGAGGCCTTCGTAAGGCAAATTTGAAGCTTTGCTCATGTCATCTTTCCTGGGTCCAGCCTTTGGGAAAACCGACTTCAGGGGTCATTCCATAGAGCGGTTCTTGTGGTAACCCGGCTTGTAAAAAGGAACGCGCAGCCATCAATTTCTTCAGATCAATGCCCGTCTTGATCCCCATGGCTTCAAACATGAAGACAAGGTCTTCAGTGACGACATTACCGGATGCGCCGGGAGCGTAAGGGCAACCACCCAAACCACCTTGCGAACTGTCAAATGTGGTGACACCTACATCACGGGCGGCCAAGCAGTTAGCCAACCCAAGCCCTCGTGTGTTGTGCATGTGTGCTGCACCTGTTTTTTCACCAATGGCTGCGCGAACTTTGTTGAACAGGCGGCGCACCTGCGATGGATTGGCCATTCCAGTGGTGTCTGACAAGCCCACCTCATTAGCACCCGCATTGACCAATTCAGCAGCTATCCAAACCACGTCTTCATCTGTGACCGTTCCCTGAATCGTGCAGCCGAATGCAGTAGACACCCCGACCTCCACCTTGACGCGAGGGGCTTGCTCATTCCTCAGCGCAATGATGCTTTGGACTTCTTTGACCATGTCTGATCGTGTTTTGCGTACATTGGCCAGTGAATGAGCTTCGCTGGCGGACACAGGGATCGTCAGCTTGTGAGCACCAGCGGCCAAGGCTGCCTCGGCGCCTCTCAGGTTGGGAACCAGTGCCATGACCGTTAGTCCCGGCAAGGTTAGCGCGTGGCGAACTACTTCAGCCGCATCGGCCATCTGAGGCAGCATCTTTGCGGGGACGAATGAGCACACCTCGATTTCTCGCAGTCCCGAGTTGTACAGGCCATCAATCCAAGCCAATTTGTCAGCCGTGGGCATGGTGGCTTTGACGCTTTGTAGGCCATCGCGCGGGCCCACCTCGCTGATCAACACATTAACTGATGTCATTTGACTTTTATTAAAAATTCCGTAAGATAGAACAATAAACTAACAGACAGAACAATGGTATATCAATTTGTTTTGCTATGTCAAATTCCTCAGATACTCATCAAATGCCTCGCAAGTCATCCATCACCTCCCTAGCCGATGAACAAGCCGCACCTGGTGGCGCAGCCGCAGTTGATCGCGCTCTGACCTTGCTCTCTGCATTCCAAAAAGGGGATATGTCCCTCAGCGTCACCGAATTGGCAGAGCGAACCCGGTTGTACAAAAGCACCGTTCTTCGTTTGTTGGCGTCATTGGCGCAAGGCGGATTGCTGCGCAAAACACCTGAAGGCTTGTGGGCGCTCGGTCCAGAAATCTCTCGACTGGCCGCGCTTTACAACGCCTCGTTCTCACTGAAGGATGTTGTATTGCCGGTCATCAATGCATTGGTTGTCAAGACTGGAGAAAGCGTGGCTTTGCACGTCAAACAAGGTGATCAACGCTTGTGCTTGTACAGGGTGGATTCACCGCAATTGCTGCGGGATCATGTTCGTGCAGGTGATGTCCTGCCACTTGATCGAGGAGCCGGTGGCAGAGTGCTGATGGCCTTTACAGGTGCCAAAGGCAAGAACTACGACAAGATACGTAGGGACGGTTACATCATGTCCGTGAGTGATCGTGTGCCTGGGCTCGTGGGTATTTCCGCCCCTGTCTGGAAAGCCGATGGAGAATTGGTGGGCGCGCTCACGCTGACGGTACCCGAGAGTCGATTCAAAGATCATTTTGTTGATGATCTACGCCAGGCAGCAACATTGTTGTGCAGCCAATTTGTCTGAACAAGGCGGTCATTCAGGGCGTTACCGTTTTTTATGTTGTGACAATGACCGACTTCTTTCTATAGCAACCACCACCGACCGCTTATGGCCGAAAGTAGCCCATCCCTTGGGATGCACCAGCCAACCCTGCTGAGAAAAAATGCCAGGCCAACCGGTATGAACCTATATGAAACCACTGCATATAGGCATCAAGGAGCAA
>CAJCDH010000347.1 GCA_903961095.1 uncultured Burkholderiales bacterium
GGTTGGTGGCAATGACCGGGATAGCGCCTGGGTTTAAAACATGAGTTGCCAAGCCTGCTAAACCTTGCGTGAAGACGGGCGGGTGTTGGCAAAGCCATAACTCATCGGCAGTTTCAGCGGCACGTTTGGCCGTGAAGTCTTGCATGGCTTGGTAGGTCTCTGCGTAAAGAACGTGACCCAGTTGTTTGACCAGCATAGGGATGAGCTCAGAGCGCTACTTTGACCATAGGGTGGCCCGTGAGTGCGCGATAAATATGGTCAAGTTGATCTCGGTTTGTGGCCCTGATCGTGAGGGTCACACTCAGGTAATTGCCAGCTTTGCTGGGCCTCATCTCAATGGTGGCAGGGTCAAAGCCGGGGTCGAATTGTTGGGCGATCTGGGCCATGGCTTCTGCAAAACCATCCACCCTTGCCCCCATCACTTTGATGGGGAAGTCACAGGGGTATTCAATCAGCGACTCTTTACGAGGGTCGCTTGGGATGGGGGGGAGGGAGGAGGCACTCATGTGATCAGTCTTCATCAAGGTCAAATTTATCGCCAAATGACCACAGCACCAACGGCAATCCAGCTCAGACCGAAGTTTAAAAGAACAAGCGGGTGAATTTTGCTCAACTGACCACCTGCAATCGACAAATCACCTGCACGCAGTGCCGCTTGCATTTTGCGAAAGGGGCCGAAATACAAGTGGCCAAAAATAAGGCACATGAGCAAGCCTACCCCCAACATGACATGCCAGCCCCTCGGCGCAAGTCGCATGTCCACGCCCATGAGCATCAGGCCGCCGCTTGCGAGCAGCAGCAAAACGCAAAGCCCCACGATCTTGAAAAAACGCGCCAAAATACCGCCCAACAGGGGTAGCCGCAAAGCCGGCTCTAACTGAGCAATCGCCACAGGCCGAATGGCCCAAATCATGATGGCCATGCCGCCGATCCAGACAATACCGGCAGCTAAATGGACAAATTTAATGAGTTCGTACATATGGAATGACCCGTTTCAAAACAAAGAGACAACAGAATGACCTGTTCAATTGTGAGCCTTTTCGAAGGCATGGGTTTTCACTTATACTCGTTAGCTTTGCGGAACCAAGGGTATCTGTAACCTGGTTGTAAACAAACATGGTCAGAATACAGCCACAAGATTTTGAAGACGATGGTGACGTCAATGGCGCTGAAAATTTCAGGCCCCTGACAGCGGAAGAAGTTCAAAAGTTACGACTTCAGCAACCCCTCCTCTCCATTTGGCGTGTGGTTTTGGCGCAAGTTGTGGTTGGTTTGGCTGTTGCGGCCCTGACTTGGCTCTTCACAGGGCGGTTATCGGCAGCATGGTCGGCGGCTTATGGTGCTTTGGCGGTGGTCATCCCTGCAGCTTTGTTTGCGCGGGGCCTCACCAGCAAGGCCACCACCTTGAATTCAGGAACTGCGGTTTTTGGGTTCTTGTTGTGGGAAATGGTGAAGATCGGTCTCACGATTGCCATGCTTTATGCGGCAATCTGGTTGGTCAAAGATTTGAGTTGGCCTGCCATGTTGGTGGGCCTGGTGGTCACGATGAAGGTTTATTGGGTGGTGTTTGCCTGGCGCAAAGTGTTTCACCCGGTTGGCTGAGTCGAAATGTAAAAGTTTATTTGTAAAGAGCCTAGAGAATGTCAGCTGCAAACGCTCCCAGCGCCGGTGAATACATTGGCCACCATCTGAAGCATCTCCAAAACAAAGAGATGTCAGGTGTCATTGACTTTTCGGTCTTCAACATTGACTCCATTTTCTGGGGTATTTTTCTGGGCGTTGTGGGTAGCTTCTTGCTTTGGAAGGCTGCCAGCAAAGCCACTTCGGGTGTGCCTGGCCGTTTTCAAGCGGCGGTCGAAATTTTGTATGAAATGGTCGACACACAAGCCAAAGGCATCATTCACAACGCTCAAAGCCGCAAGCTTGTTTCACCACTGGCCTTGGCAGTCTTCGTTTGGATTTTCTTGCTCAACTCGATGGACTTCTTGCCGGTTGACTTGTTCCATTCCTTGTTTGTCATGACGGGTCTTGACAGCAGTATTCATTATTTCCGCGTTGTGCCTACAGCCGACTTGTCCACCACACTGGGCATGTCTGTGTCCGTTTTGCTAATTTGTGTCTTCTACAACATCAAAATCAAGGGCTTTGGCGGCTGGTTTCATGAGTTGACCACAGCCCCCTTCGGTGCTCACCCCATTTTGTGGCCCTTCAATTTTGTGTTCCAAATGATTGAATTCGTCGCCAAAACCGTGTCCCACGGCATGCGACTGTTCGGCAACATGTATGCCGGCGAACTGATTTTCATGTTGATCGCTTTGATGGGTGGCGCGGCCGCTATGTCATTGACAGGCATCTTGTTGCCCATCGGTCACGTGATCGCTGGCTCCATTTGGGCCATCTTCCATATCTTGATCGTGGCCTTGCAAGCCTTCATTTTCATGATGTTGACCCTGGTCTACATCGGTCAAGCGCACGATGCTCATTGAGCATCTATTTCAGGTTTTTTCTTAACTTTTTTTATCATCCATAGGAGCAATTAAATGGAACACGTCCTCGGTTACGTCGCACTGGCATCTGGTCTCATCATCGGCATGGGCGCGATTGGCGCTTGTATCGGTATCGGCATCATGGGCAGCAAA
>CAJCDH010000348.1 GCA_903961095.1 uncultured Burkholderiales bacterium
CAGCGGCAACACGCCGTCACGCAAGGACCGCGCGGCGCCAACAAGTTGCAGCTTGACGCCCTCGACTCCTGCCAGATGAGCCACGCCCAGACGACTGCCGAGCGACACATCCGGTGTGCTGGCCTCCACCATCAGGCGTGTAGGATCAATGATCTCAATCAACACCTCGCGTGTATCCACAATCTGGCCCGCTTTGACATCGGAACGTGCAATCACACCCGAAACGGGTGCTCGCAGCGGCTCACGCGCATCCAAACTTTCTGCAATACGCTTTTCACGCTCGGTCAGAGACTGAACATCAATGCGTGCGGCGTCAATGTCCTTGCGTGGCACCGTTCCTTCAAGGGACTCCAACCGGCGTAGGCGCTGCTCTGCTATCTCGCGAGCAGCTTTCAATTTGGCGCGCTGTGATTGTTGAGCTGCAAGGGCAAATGAATCGGCATGATGGCGCACCCAAACCAGAACCTCGCCTTGCTTCACAGCTTGACCCGCCATAGGCAATCCGCGCGGCCCAGGCTCAACGCGCCCACCATGGGTAGCCTGCACTTGTCCGCTGGCGTTGGGGTCTGCAACGATCCTTCCTGGCAACTGGATCGTAGCTGCAGCCTCTGACTCGGGGGCCAGCTGGGTTCGCAATTCCATGCGCCGCTGCGCGAGCTTGGGTACATTCACGCTGCCATCAGGCAAGCGGGCTAGCCCACCCACAGAAGATGTAGGTGCTTGATCTAAGTGTTCGCCATTTGGTCCGTGTGCACCGGGGCCGGCCCAAGCCGTTAGAACAATGGCAAATGCCAGCGTGGTCACTTGTATTCCGAAATAAAACAGACTTTTCATAATGGACCTCCTAGGGAGAAACGACGCTGGCGCTGGTTGCGAAGGCGTGTAACTGCAATGCCAAGCAACACCAAAGCAGCCAAGGCTCCCAGGGCCCACCACTCCCAATGGAAGTGGTGATCATCTGCGGCCAAAGTGGCTGGCACACGCAACACCGCGTCAAGCAAGTCGCTGTCCTTGCCCGCAATCACGGTTATCACAAGCGGGTGTTCACCCGGCGTGGAAAGCTTTTGAAGCATTGCCGGGTCATCGATTTTGTAATCACCGATTTCGGCGCGAAATTTAGCCTGTGCCTTCAGTGCCCCAGACTCAACTTCGACTTGTGCCTGCAACAGGGGCTCGTTCGTCACAAAGCGGTCAATGAAAATGGACAACTCACCTCCCGAAAGCGTACCAACCAACTCGAAGATATCTGAATTAGCTTCGATGCGAAGACCAGCTTGGATTGGGTTATCGGTCTTTGGTGAATCCAGGTGCTCACCATTGGGGCCATGTGCGCCTGGGCCAGCCCATGTCAGCGCAGGCATCAGCACCATCAAGATGGCAGTCAAGATTGCTCCTATTGATCTGAAAATAGATGGATGAATCATGGCAGTAATCCCAAAGCTTGTTCAATGCGGGCAATCGCAGTTTGATGGTTGATTTGTTGGCGCGCAAAGGCACTCTCGGCGCTCGCCGCTGCTGACATTGCTCGCAGCATGTCTGGTAACGCGGATTCACCAGCACGGAAGGATTTGTCAATCAAGCGGGCACGTTCGGTAAGCAATTGAGCTCGTTCTCTTTCAGCTTGCAATTGGGCTTGACTCAAACTCAACTGACTTTGTGCCAATGTCAATTCGGCCGCGAGGCGCTGGCGCGTTCGCAGCGCTTGGGTTTGCGCAATGTCTCGTTCACCCAGCGCCGCAGCAATGCGCGGTTGCTGGTAGACCTGTCCACCCACGGGCACTCTAAGTGCCACCACCACACTGCTTTGCAAACCAGCGCCTTGCCCCGGTCGCTCTTGTCGCATGCCCAGTGAAAGTTCAGGTGAATCCGAACGCTGAACTCGAGCTAAATCCGCTCGACGCTGTCCCAAGTCCAACGCTGAGTTAGCGAGAACGAGTTCTGGATGAGCATCTGGTAATTGCGCCAAGGCAGGGGCAGCCCTTGTTTGCAATTTCAAGGAAGGAAGGCCAGTGAGCAAGTGCCAGTGGGACTGCTGAAAAGCTAAGGCTTGTCGCGCTGAGATTGCTTGTGCCTGTGCTCCAAGCAACTCTGAGCGAGCTGCCATGGCATCAGCAGGAGCTAGATCACCCGCACGAACACGTCTCTCAACATCCTGCGTCAATTGGCCTAAGTCTTGAACCTGCCGCTCCACTTGTTGCAATTCGGCCTCAGCCAGATGCAGGGCGCCAATTGCTTCCCGCAGCCGCCCTGCCAAGCGCAGCCGCTCGGCCTGTTCTGTGGCGAGTGACAAACCTAACTGAGATTGAGTTGCTTGACCTGTAGCGGCACGCTGTCCTGGCCACCAAAGGGGAAACGACAGCCCAAGCTCGGTCTCACGGCTTCCTGAAGGGGCGCCCGCTTTTCCATCGCGCTGAGCCATGCTGAATGCAGGTGCTGCTGCAAGCCAGTTTTGGTTGACCGCTTGATCAGCCTGCACAACGGCTAAACGACCGCGTGATTCGGACGCCTCTAATGAACGCTGCCATGCAGCCTCAAGCGCTTGATTGAGCGTTACCGAAACATTAGAAGCACTGGGCTCAACTTGCAGAATGTTTTGCGCTTGTCCAAATGTGGGAAAAATGAGAGCCATGCAGAACAGCACGCAAGACATCAAAGCGCGAGCCGAATGCCATGGCCAAAACCATGTCAATAATTTCATAATGTGAATCTACGAATTTCAACCCTTCGCACACGCTAACAAGACGCAGTGGAAAGGGCAGGACCAAAAAACGTACTGCACATGTTCAAGTGCAGACACGGCCGAAGGTCAGGCCATTCGTTTAGGAGGACGGTCTAATCCGTGGGGTTGCAACTGTGCCCTTGGTAGGCCAGGCTCAACAGATGGTTGAACCGCTTCCAAAAGACCGGGGCAACAAGCTCGAGGGGAAGGCAAGGCCGGAGAAAACTGGCTTGAATCGGAAAGAGCGTGCAAGGTCGATGCCGTGGAGTCATCCTCATGAAAATCTTCAGCGTGATGATCATGGTGATGAGGTACACCTTGAAAGTGAAGAAGAGCGTGCTGTTCTTCGTGGGCATGGGCCACCAGCGCACCAACACCTGCAAAGGCAAGCGACTGCCAGCCCATGCAAATAATCAGGAGAACTTTGACCAATTTGCTCATAAGTCTTGAACTTTACCAGTATTTAAAAGGCATCTTACTTAGCCTGCGCATGCCTTAAGCTCATTTCTAATTTAACTTCATCTTTTGACTTGTTCGTCCACATCCAGCAGTAATCTTGATCCAGCGAAATCAACAATTCCTCCTCACCAGATTTAATCGCGGACATCTTGTATGGAAAAATGACATTCTTACCCTCATGGTAATGAATGTTGAACTCCAATGGCGCGGATGAATCAAATTGCCAGCGTATTAAATTTCCCTTTTTTAATTTTCCACAAACTTCAGAAAATTTACCCGGTTGAATGTTTGCTTGAGTTTTGAAACTGGAATTTGCATCTAGTTTAAAAGAGATAACTTCTGCTTTGCATGTTGATGAGCAGAAAACAAATGCAGATAAAAGAAAAAATTGCGCTGCAATATTGGCCATAACGGAGTCCACTGTAGACATAGAAAATTTGACCTTAAGAAATTTAATATTTTTGCCAAAAATCGATCTGCAAGCTTTGAGTTTGTAGTCATCTTTTTTCAGCATCTGTTACAACAAATACTACACCTTCAGTAATCATCTCTAAAAGTCAATGTTTTATTGTTTTTGTACGGGCTTGGATTTCTGTTAACCCGTAGGTCCCTGGTTCGAGCCCAGGTCGAGGTGATACATACTGGAGCAACAATCAATAACCCCTTTTGCATGAGTGCATCAGGGGTTTTTCTATACGCTAAGAGATCAAGCCGCCAATGCTCTCGGTGTAGTTCCCAGTTGAGGCAGGTCACCGTTAACAGGGTTGTGTTCATACCTCGTTCCTTAAGTTTCAATCTCCTGCAAGCGCTCTGTTGCCAGCCTCATCAACTATTTGCGACAGATAGCCTTCAGCTGGTTTCGCAGTTTCCTAGACTTAAAAATGTTTGCATTTAAAATATACTTATAAAGTATTCATTAAATGTTTAAATACGAGTTCGAATCCTGCTCAATGAAACAGTGGGATACGAATTGAATACAAAAAAATTAATAAAGTGAAACAAAAATGAAAAAAATTACAAAAATATTTCTCACTATTTTGAATGGCTAATTTTGTTGACCACTCAATTTGAAGTAATTGCTTTCATCAGAAAGTTAACCAAGAAGCGCTGATTGATTAGAAAAATCATTTGTATCTCCAAAAAAAGAGGTAACAAATAGGCACGAAGTGTAAGGAAGGACATTGAAATTTGGTGGGGAAATTAAATCGATTGACACAGGTTAAGTGCTTCCTATAATGAAATTGCGAGTAAAAAGAACCCAAAAACAATAGCCGTTAAAGCTCGCTTAGGAGACAACATGAAAGCTCAAAAAGGCTGGGTCGCCTCAGACTTGGAAGACACCACCAAGTGGATTTATCACTTAAGCACAGCAGAAATTAATGAGTTGGACAGCGTCCTAAAACTAGCCCGAAAAAATGGCGAAACTTTTGAGACATTGACTAAAGAACGCTTCCCTCTTCCTACGCTTAAGGGCACTTTTGACCGAGTGCTTCGCGAGCTTGAAGAAGGCATGGGATTTTTCTGCCTTCGAGGCCTGCCAGCAGAAAAATACAGCAAGGAAGATCTTCGCTTGATGTATTGGGGAATAGGCCTTAACTTAGGCACTGCGGTTACACAGAGCAACCGCGGAGATATGTTAGGCGACGTAAGAGACCATGGCGTGCAACTAAAAAGCAAGAAGGGTCGAGGCTACATGACCAATGCCCACCTTCCTTTTCACTCAGATTCAGCCGACGTTGTCTGCCTGATGGTGCTGCGAGTTGCCAAGTTGGGCGGAGTAAGCCGATTCGTTAGCTCCTTAGCTGTTCATAATGAAATAAAGCAAACAAGACCTGATCTGCTAAAGGTGCTTTACCAACCCTTTAACTGGAGCTGGAAAGGCCAAGAGGCGCATGGCCAGCCACCCACTTATTTGCAACCCATGTACAGCGAAAAAGATGGTTTTTTCTCATCGCGCTTCATTTCTCAGCACGTCGTGGGCTACGGTACCGGAACCGAATCAATGCCTGGCATACCCGATCCCACACCGGAACAAAGAGAAGCCATTGACCTCGTCGTAAAGTTGACCGAGGATCCAAAATTCTTTGGCGAGATGATGTTTGAGCCGGGTGATATGCAGTTCATGAACAATCATGTGATGTACCACTCACGCACCTCCTTTGAGGATTTCGAAGAGCCCGACAGAAGGCGTCATCTCATCAGGATGTGGTTATCAGTGCACAACAGCAGGCCCTTGTGCGATTCGATGCACGTGATTTACCAAGATCCCCGCCCTGGAGCTGTGCGTGGTGGTTTTCCAGCACATGACGCTCCGCGAGTTTTCGAAACACCTGCAATCACTGACTAAGCGGCCAAAGCACCAAAGCCGATGTCACAGGACATTCAACAGTTCCTGCCAGAAGGTTATCACTTCAGGTTGATGCCCCGGTTCAACAACAAGCCGCTTGCCAACATTTTGCAAGAGTACGTCAAAACCTTGTGCATCTACTGAATGCGTACATTGAAAGCTAAAAATGACTACAACGGAAAAGCACACAATCGTTCTAGTGCCCATCGGGGCCATGGGTTTGGGTATTGATGAAGGCGACGTAGAACGCGGCATTGCAGCAGGCGCTCACGTAATTGCCTGTGACGCAGGCTCTACAGATAGTGGACCTGCTTACCTGTCTAACAGCATGTCGAAGTACTCCCGCGCTGCCATCAAGCATGACCTTCGCATCATGATGGTGGCTCGGCACAAGGCAGGCATCCCGCTACTCATAGGCTCCTGTGGCACATGTGGCGCCGACAAAGCTTTGGAATGGACACGTGACATCGTGCTTGAAATCGCGCACGAGTTGGGTCAGCGCCCGCGCATAGCCCTGCTCTATTCCGAACAAGAACCCGAAGCTATTGCCAAGTTAGCTGCAGAAGGTCGTATCAAAGCTCTTGCGCCATTTGAAGGCGCAGACCCTGATACATTTCTTGAATGCAATCGCATCGTAGCCCTGCTCGGACCAGAGCCCTACATTGCAGCGGTCAAGGCAGGCGCAGATATCGTCTTGGGTGGCCGCACTACCGACCCAGCTGTTCTCGCGGCTGTGCCCCTCATGCGTGGCGCAGGAGCTGGTCCCGCCTGGCATGCAGCCAAAATTGGAGAGTGCGGAGCCCTTTGTGCAATCAGGCCGAGAGACGGCGGGGTGTTGCTACGCATCGGAGTAGACCACTTTGAAGTTGAGCCCTTACGCCCGGGAAATCAATGCACGCCTCACACCGTATCCGCCCACATGTTGTACGAAAACAGCAACCCATTCGTCCTGCACGAGCCTGGCGGTATGTTAGATGCTACGCATGCTCACTACGAAGCAATTGACGATCGCAGCGTCCGTGTCACTGGCTCCCAATTTATTGTCAAGCCTTACACAATGAAACTCGAAGGAACAGCGCGTTGCGGCTTCCAAACAGTCATGCTTGTTGGCATACAAGACCGTGCAGTACTCAAGGAGATCGATGCATTCCTGACTCGAATGCATGAAGTTCTGGTGGCACGCGTGCGCACTTCTATGGGTGAAGGCGTGGGCAACTTTCATATTTCTCTGCGGCCCTATGGTTGGAACGCCGTGAGTGGTTTGCCAGTAGATGACGGTGGACCACCACCGCGTGAGATTGGTCTGATGTTCATCGCAACAGCCGATACGCAGGAACTTGCAACACAGATAGCTAAGACCTGCAACCCCTGGTTCTTTCACCTACCGCTGGTGGAAGCACAGGAACTGCCAAGCTATGGATTTCCGTTTTCGCCAGCCGAACTCGAACGTGGACAGGTGTATGAGTTTCGCCTCAATCATATCGTTAGCGTATCCAACCCCATGGAGCTAGTTCGAACTCAATTTGTCGAATTTGAAATGGAGGTCACTCATGCCTAGGCTCGAAGAAGTATGCAGCTTGATTCGTTCAAAGAATGCGGGACCTTTCATGATCACAGTGGATATGTTTTTTCATGACCTAGAGGCGTTTGACCGCTATGCCCATTCGAAGGTGCTGCAACCAGAGAGTATCGGTCCACTGTTTGGCGTACGCCCGGATCAAGTTGGGTTCTACCCCGTTCGCAACCTTCATGTTCTGAAAATTTCGTATCCACGCAGCGATCCCCAGGGTGGAATGATAGAACGAGACTTGCATGGCGGGCAGCAGTTCGCCCGTATCGTAGATCTGGAGCTGCTTTAAGCCCCGCTCATTGAAAGACACTGCAAATATGAACATGCGCTTCATCTCACGTTTATTGCTTTTTATTTGCATGTCCGTCTCAGTGCAGTCGCAAGGGCACTAAAAAATTATGACGCGGTTCAGGTCCCTTGCCTAACCAAGTAATTCTTCACATTTAAAATTGAAAGGCTTTCTCATGATCAAGTTGACTTGCCGTGTTTTGGGTGCCGTTACTTTTTACTTCGCTTGCGTCGCCTCAGTGATGTTCAGCGGTCCAGCGCTAGCCCAAGTCGCTTGGCCCAATAAACCCATCACACTGATCGTCCCTTTTTCGGCTGGCGGCTCCAACGATGTGTTTGCTCGAGCGCTAGCCAAAGAGCTCACCGTCACGCTCAAGCAGTTGGTGGTGGTAGAGAACAAAGCTGGTGCTGGCGGATTGCTGGGGACTGGTCTTTTAGCCAAGGCACCACCAGATGGCTACACACTGATGTTGGCTTCGTCGTCCATTACAGTTGGCGCAGCCCTAAAAACTGGGCTACCTTTCGACATGGGTAAGGACTTGCAACCCATAGCTATGGTCGCTTCAGGTCCGCTGCTGCTTGTGGCGTCGCCCAATTTCCCAGCTAAAACACCTTCGGAATTAGTTGCGATGGCAAGGTCTCAACCCGGCAAGCTCACTTATGCATCGTCCGGTTTAGGTAGCACGCCGCAAATGGGTATGGAGTTGCTCTCAGCAGCGGCCAACTTGCAGTTGCTTCACGTGCCCTATAAGGGCGGCGGCCAAGTCATGGCCGACCTGATTGGAGGCACGGTCGATTTGTACATGGGCAGTGTTTCAACTTCGCGAGCTCTGGTTCAAAACGGAAAAATCAAAGCCATTGGAGTGACCAGCCGGCAACGGTCAGCTCAGCTTCCCGAAACGCCCACTCTGAACGAAGCGGTACCGGGTTTTTCATTCGAGGTTTGGTGGGGTGTCTTTGGCCCTGCAGGCATGCCCAAGGAATTGACAGCGAGGCTCAATCAGGAAATCAACAAGGTCCTTCAAACTCAGTCTCTGCGTCAATACATCGACAGCGAAGGCGTTGCGCCTGGTTCAGGTACGTCCGAGCAGTTCAATTTGATTGTGCAGAAGGAGCTTCAAAACTGGCGCGATGTCGGTAAGAGGTCCAATATCAAGGTCGAGTGATCTAGGCAGACGTTAGTCAAAATTTTTGAAATTGCACCCTGTGATTGAAACGTCTAGCTGTTATAAGTCTTTACGACCTACCAATATGTTCTCCTCGGAGAAAGGAAATTGATCATATGAAATTGCGTCTCAATCGTCGTGAGCTTGGCGTATTCGCTTTGAGCAGTACTCTATCTGTATCATCCTTTGCTCAATCTAGAGGCGATGGCGCATGGCCTGCACGTCCCATTACGCTAGTGGTCCCCTACCCACCGGGCGGCACAACGGATGTGGTCGGGCGCCAGTTGGCAGATCACCTGTGGAAGGAACTGGGGCAATCAGTGGTGGTAGAAAACAAACCTGGCGCGGCCACCGCCATCGGAGCCTCAGCCGTTGCGCGTGCCCCGAAAGACGGCTACACCCTGCTGCTCGGCTCTGGAACCACCTTCACTATCGCTCCGCACCTGATTGCCAAGTTGCCTTATGCGCAGGCTGATTTCGAACCCATTGGATCGGTGTGCACGACGCCGTTCACTCTCGTCGTCAAGAATGATTTGCCCATCCGGAACCTGAAAGAATTCATTGCCTATGCCAAGGCAAACCCGAAGGCGATTAACAATGCCACCACCGGCCAAGGCACCATCGTGCATTTGTTGAGTGAACTCATGGACATCGGCTTGGGCACTCAGATGACCAACATTCACTACAAAGGCGCTGCGCAAGCAATGACCGATCTCTTGGCCGGTGTGGTGGACACTAGCGTTGCCGCCATAGCCAACGTGCAACCCAGTGTAAAAGCTGGGAAGTATCGTGCCCTCGCCGTTTTCAGCCCGGAACGTGAGGCGCTCATGCCCGATGTCCCCACATTCAAGGAACTGGGCTTTCCCACGGTGGTCGGCGACACTTGGTTTGGCCTGTTTTCCCCTGCAGGAACACCCGGACCTGTTCTAAATAGGCTTGGCTCAGCTTTGCGCAGTGCCACCTCATCAGCGAGTTTCGGACAATCCATGCGCAAAATTGGCAATGAGCCCATAACCAATGGGCCCGAAGAATTGCGCAAGACCATGAACGAACAGAATAGACAATGGGGTGAACTTATTCGGCGTCTGAACATTACTGCGAACTGAGCCCTGCACATCTCAAGGTCTCTGCGGCAGAAAGCTGGCTCCTTCCCTCGTGCTCACCAGAAAAAACAAAACCTATGCTGTCCCAAGCCCAGACTCAGCCATTCGATTTCCCACACAGGGAACGTGTACTTGGCAAGGTGATTGTCGGGAAGGGCGCCACCAACGGCTCGAAAACGATGGTGACTTTCGAGGGACGGGATTATTCCTATCGCAAGGTAGATGAGCTCTCATCGCGGCTTGCCAACGGCCTGTCCGCCATCGGCGTAGTCAAGGGCACGTACGTCGCCCTCATGCTCGACAACACCCCGGAGTTCTTGTGGCTCTTCTTCGCCCTGGCAAAGCTGGGCGCGGTATCGATCCCTATCAATACCGCGTGCAAGGGTGATCTGCTGACCTACTACCTGAACCAATCGGACTCCGAAGTTCTGGTGCTTAGCAGCCACTATTTTGAGCGCCTGAATGTGATTCGTGGAGACTGCACCATGCTGCGTAGCGTCGTCGTCTTTGACGAAGCGCAGCCTAATGCGCCCTTGCCTGCAGAAAGTTCGGCGGACCACATTTCCTATCGCACCCTTGAACAGTACCCACCGGTCGCACCCGACACTGAAGTAGCATTCAATGACATCGCCGCCCTGATGTACACCTCGGGTACAACAGGGCCATCGAAAGGCAATATCTTCACGCACTGCAATCTTTTGAGCGCACCTTACGTCCGTGGTCAGACTTTCAATTACGGGCCGGAAGACGCCATGTATATCTGTCTTCCCCTGTTCCATGGCAATGGTTTGTTCAGCGGCTGTATATCGGCCGTGCTGGCAGATGCACGCATTGTGCTGGCCCGGCGGTTTTCCGCCAGCCGGTTCTGGCAGGATGTCCGTGAAAATGGTGTCACGAAGTTCAACCTGCTTAGCGCCATGGTAGACATTCTATGGAAGCAGCCTCCGTCGCCCGAAAATAATGATGGGATTCGCCGGCAAACCACCATGGTCCCGATCCCTGACTTCGGTCTGGCTTTTGCAGATCGGTTCAATTTGGAGTTGACTTCAGTCTATTCGTTGTCCGACTACGCTAATGCAACCCTTCTTGGGCCCGATCATCCAAAGGACAAGTTTCGTTCAGCTGGAAAGCCTCGTCCACAAATCGACGTGTCGATACTCGACGATGACGACTTTCCGGTTCCAGCAGGGGAAGTCGGCGAAATCTGCCTGCGCGCCAAGGAGCCTTGGATCGCGGCGCAAGGCTATTACAAAATGCCTGAAGCCACTTTGAAGTCTTATCGCAATCTTTGGTTCCACACTGGCGACCGTGGATATCTTGACAGCGATGGCTACCTGTACTTCGCTGATCGCAAGAAAGATGCGATTCGCCGTCGTGGTGAAAATATCTCGGCCTGGGAGGTCGAGCGCATCGTCGCAAAGAACCCGGCGATTTTCGAAGTCGCCGCCTATCCGGTTAAGGCCGAAATGAGCGAAGACGAGGTGATGTTATCTGTCGTGGTGCGACCAGGCTACGCCTTATCCGAGGCGGCGATCATCGAACACTGCCTTGAGAACATGGCGTATTACATGGTGCCGCGCTTCATTGAATTCCTTGAAGAGTTACCCAAAACCATGACGCAGAAGGTGCAGAAGTACAAGCTGCAGGAAAGTGCCCAAGATCGTCTGCAACTGGTCTGGGATCGTGAAAAGGCGGGAATCAAGGTCACCCGCTGAAATCAGGCCACCTAACCACAACGCTTTATATCGCATGATTCGCAAACAAACCGCCATCGTCGGCATTGGACAAACCGAGATTTCTAAAGCTTCCGGTCGAACGGAATGGGAGTTGGCGCTGGAAGCAATTCAGGCCGCACTGGCCGATGCTGGCATAGACGCATCAGAAATTGACGGCGTGGTGCGCTACGGCTATGACAACGTGACTCCGGCGATGCTAACGCGGACATTGCCCATTCAGGATCTTCGCTGGTACGGCGAGATTCCTTTTGGGGGTACGGCGCAATGTGGTGTGGTCGCCCAAGCTTGCGCGGCCATTGTCTCGGGAATCGCCACCACGGTGCTGATCTACCGCTCGTTGAACGAGCGTTCGGGTGTCCGCTATGGCCGAGCCGAGAGAAACATCGCGGCTGAAGGCAACGTCGTGCGCGCCGCTGGCCTCAAGGCGCCTGCCGGACAATTCTGTGGACCCTACGGATTACTCGTTCCGGGACAGTGCATGGCCATGTGGGCGCAGAGATATGCCTACGAGCACGGCATTGATACGGATCAACTCAGCCTCTCGCTCGGAGCGGTCGCGGTGCAACAGCGCAAGTACGCCAATCGTAACCCTCTGGCCATGATGCGAGATCGCCCACTGGACATGGATGCATACCTGAGCAGCCGCATGATTTCTTCGCCGCTGCGGCTTTTTGACTATTGCCTAGAATCCGACGGTGCAGCCGCCATGGTGATTACCAAAGCTGACAGAGCGCGCGCGTTGCGTGCCGACCCCGTCTATGTACTCTCAGCGCAGCAAAGTCTCTACGCCTACTCAGAGTCGACCATGGTTTACACGCAGAGCCTGACGGAAATGGCAAAACCGGACAACATTGAAAAACTGTATCGAGATGCTGGTGTGAGCTCAAGCAACGTCTCGGTGGCTCAGTTTTATGACGCCACCTCCATGGGCCCCTTGGCCGCATTGGAGGAGTATGGCTTCTGCAAGAAGGGTGAGGCGTGGAAATACGTGGTCGACGAAGGATTTGGACTCGATAGCCGTCTGCCTTTTAACACGCACGGTGGTCACCTGTCTGAGGGCTACCTGCATGGCTTCAACCATCTGACTGAAGCCGTGCGGCAGCTGCGGGGTACGGCTGCGAACCAGGTCCGAAGTGCGGAAGTGGCACTGATCGGATGCAACGGCCAGAGTTCGGCCATTTTTGCACGATAGGATTTGTCATGTTGATCCTGCCTCAAGCCGACGTCATCACCCAGCCTTACTGGGACCGGGCCCGCAACCATGAACTTTGTCTCCAGAAATGCGTGCATTGCGAAAACGTCTGGCATCCACCCACGCCGGTTTGTCCCCGATGCCAATCTAATCGCTACGATTGGACTCCAAGCAGCGGCAAGGGAACCATCTACAGCTTCACGGTGGTACAACATTCAACGCATGTGGCCGTCAAGGATCGGGTACCTTATATCGTCGCGTTGGTCACACTGGATGAAGGCCCCAGAATGGTCGCCAACTTGCTCGATTGCGAACCGCATGAAGTCAAGGTAGGCCAACGTGTACGGACCATATTTCAACAAGTTACGCCTGACTGCGTGCTACCGCAGTTTGTTCTCGAATAACGCTTTTCGAAACCAGTAGCTCGGGAAGTTGACATGAGACTCGGGCTTAGGTTCGAAATTGATCACCATGCGAATGAGCTTGTTGGGCCAGTGTAGGAACGGGCAATGCAAATAACCATCGCTGCATTAACAGACTTTTTTTCGAGCAATTAAATCTTGGCGGCCGTCACAATGATCTCAACCAGTAGATCGGGTGATGCAAGATGCACTTCGCCTGTTGCACGTGTTGGAAGCGCATCTTTAGGTGCCCACTCAGCCCAGACACTGTTCATACCCGCAAAGTCTGCTGAGATATCTTTTAGCCAGATCTGCACGCTCAGTAAATGTCTTTTATCGGATCCTGCTATCGCCAGATATTCGTCTATTTTGTGAAGCACATCGCGCGTTTGAACAACGATGTCTCCTTTGACACTGGCAGTAATGCCTGCGATGTAGATTGTGTCTCCATGAATGACAACCCGACTGAGCCGTTCGTTTGAATCGATGCGAGTGATGTTAGTCATTTGTGTGCTCCAGTTTTATTGATCATCAATAATCCCAATCATAAAGCGATATTGGCTCGGGGTTTTAAAAAGTTGAGTCATGTCATCGGTGGCGGCTTTTTTGGCACTTAGTCTCCTTAGACTTTGTCCGCCTTTACCCAATCATGAAACAGGACAGAATGGACAGCTTTGATAACATCAAACTTTTCTATTGCGTGGTTCAACATTGATTTTCCCTACCGATTTAGCTTCGTTCCTTGAATTGTTGCGCCTACACGGTGATGAGGCCTACGGACTCATCTTCGCTTTCGCCGCGTCGCACAGCCTGCTGCTCACTCTGTTTGCAGGTTATGCCTCCAGCACAGAGGCTCTTCATCTTGGCACCCTTATTCCCGTGGTCTGGGCCGGCAGTTTTTTGGGGGATACGATCCGTTTTGGTATCGGACGCTACTTCGGTACACAATGGCTTTCGCGTTTTCCAAGGCTTCATCGCACCAGTCAGACAGTTGTGCGATTGGTAGATCACTACTATGTTTGGCTAATTCTGTTCCATCGCTATCCGCACGGAATTCGCGGCGTTGCTGGATTTGCCTACGGAATGTCACGTCTATCCTGGCCCACTTTTCTGGCGTTCAATTTCGTTGCGGCTGGACTTTGGTCTGGTATCGTTGTTTCAGCTGGCCATGCGTTTGGCCAAATTTCTGAGAAGCTCTTAAACGATGCTTTCTCTGGCATTGGTATGGTCATGCTGATTGTTTTCCTCGGGCTGTCATGGGTATTAAGTAAGAAACTCGAGCGTGTAGCCGAGCAAAGTTGAATCTCTGCAAAAACCCTGTTGCCGCGCAAATGGTCTGTATTCAACTCGATAAGCAAATAATATGAATCCCCCTGACCATCATGAGCATCATGAAAGACTCAGCCTAGCTTGAAGTTAATCGTATGTCAGTGCCCCACGCCCCAACAATTTTTCATCAACAATCGCTTCAAAAATATTTTCTATTTCGGTGAAGTGTGTACGCATACCGACAACTGGTTTTACCACTCCCCTAGCCATCACCTCGAGCGTTTCAATCAACTCTGTTCGGGTCGAATGTCTTGATCCTGTGATAGTTTTCTCTGTCGACATCAAAGGCCGAGTCGGCACTTGAATACTGCCCTTGCCCACGCCAATGACAACAGCACGCCCCGATGTGCTAAGGCTATCGTAGGCGACCTGAAAAGTTTCAGAGTGTCCAACATAATCTATGGCGGCATCGACACCCCGACCATCTGTGAGTCTTTTGACAGCTGCAACCAGGTCACCTTCTTTCTTCACATTGATTGCTTCATCCGCCCCCCACTCACGAGCCAAAGCGCATTTCTCATCAGAGACATCCATGTTGAGCAAAGTTAAGCCCACCCCTGCAGCCCTGACTCTCATCACAGCCTCACGTGAGCTCGGCTTAGGATCTGGTCGGGACATCAAAACCGATTTTTCTCCCCAATTGGGTACAACCATGGCC
>CAJCDH010000349.1 GCA_903961095.1 uncultured Burkholderiales bacterium
CGCTGGCGTGACGATAGAACCAGTGTCATCGTACTTGGTGGCAGTGACACCTACGGTATAAGCATTGGTACCTGAACTTGTACTTGCGGAAGCGGTGATCGTGCCAGAAATGATTCCAGTATCGGCGTCTATGCTCAGGCCTGCTGGTAACGGGCTGTTGTTGGCAATGCTGTATAGCAACTCATATGAAGCCGCGATATCAGCAAATTTATTACTGACATCAAACTCAATGGCAGCGCCATCGGTGTTACTTTGGTTGTCGATCACAATGGGATCGACATGGAAGACAGAGATTGTCACTGTTGCAGACGAAGTTCCACCTTGGCCGTCACTGATCGTATAGGTAAAGCTATCAGAAACAGGTGAACCTGAAACAGGTTGCGACGTTAAGCTGCTCGGGTCATAAATGTAAGTACCATTTGGATTGACCAATAGCCTAGCGCCCGATGCCAAAGTGATAGTGTCTCCTACATTGGCCGTGCTGTTGTTGACACGAGTCAACAATAAGTTCTGACTTGCGTTTGGATCTGTATCCAAACCACCCACCGTAGCGCCGTTGTTGTCATCAGTAATTAAATTACCTGTTGCTTGTTTGTCAACACCAATACTTCTGCTGTTGGCCACCGCTGTAGGGGCAGAATTAACAAGGATTGCATCACTGCTTGTATCGCTTGAATCTGAAGCATCTGTGTATGTTGCAGTGAGATTGATGCCATTGGCAAGCGTCGCAAAGTAAGTCGCTGCTGCTGCTGCACCAGAGCCACTTGCCGAATGAACTGCAGAACTTCCTAAATCTGCTTCAAAAACTCCCGTTGTACCGATCTCAGTTAATGTGACCACATAATTGCTGGTGCCGTCGCTCACGGTTGCCGAAACCGTACTGCGGCTTGACTTGTCTAAATCGGTTACACGCAGGTATGTTCTTGCAGCCGAATCGTAAATAGCACCAGCTTCTTTGCCAGAGTTAGCGGACAGTTGCGTTCTGAACATGGTGACAGATGGCGTGCCAAGGTCAGTCTCGCTGACGAGCAGTGACGAGGACGCTGTGTCAGTGACGGTTCCCTCTAAGCCTTCGTTGGCAACGACACCCACGCTGTAGTTACCAACGTTGTAAATAGTTTGCCAGGCATATTCATAGGTTTTGTATGCTCGCCCATCGTTGGTTGTGTCAACCACATAGGCCTCTGCTAGGTTAATAGAAATATCTCCTGAGCTGCCTGGGCCATCAATCGTGATGTTTAAACTGGAAATGTCGTAATCTCCAAATGGATCGGCTACTTTGAATCGAACATAGACAATGGCACCCGCATTGGCAAAGCCAGAAGTGATGGGGCTGCCACCGTTGACAAACGAGTTGTCAAAGAAACCCACCTCTTGTATGCCACTTGAAGTTGTATCGGCATCTACCAAGTTGATCACGGTGTTGGTGGGGAACTCAATGCGCGATGGTGTGGTGTAACTGTCGTAGGCAATTTTAAATTGATCAAGCGAATTGGTAGAGTTGTTGGTAATCTTCAAAGTCACTGCGTGACCTGCTGCAATTGTTTTGGCAGATCCTAAGGCCGAGAAACTCCAAGTCAATGTGTGATTGGTGCTGTCGTAGACAGGGCTGCTAGACACGGCAAAGCTAACGCCATTGTCAAACAACTCAGCTTTGATGGCATCTCCAGTGAGATTCGTCTCGTTTGTGACATAAGTGATAAGCTTCACCACACCACCAACAGGCACAGTGAAATCGGTCGCCATGGTGAGACTTTGTGAAAAACTCACTGATGTCATGCCGGTCTCACGACCTGTGACGGTAAACCGCATGTCACTGCCACTCACTGCTGAACCATTGTTTGCTATTCGAGTGCCATCTGCAAAGGAACTGGTCGTATTTCCTTGCCAAACAACACCACTCGCATTGCTGTCGAGGCGAATGACGTAGGTGCCACTTTTATCTAGAGTGAGGCCTGTTGGGGTTAGAGCGAAATCTTGATAGCTGCTTGAGAGCTGACTGGTGGAGACAGTCGTACTCCAGAGAACTGCACCATCCCAAGCATTCCTAATTGAAACAGTGGCTGTGGCTGGCGTGCTTCCGGTTTTTTTCAAGCTCAGCATGAATTGCTCAATGGCAATTGAATCAGTCGATGCACCTGAGTTGGCTAGCGTGAAAGATTGGCCAGCAGAAACGCTTGCACTCAGCGCAAAATCTGTTGTGCCCGTCGAGTTGGAAACGTTGATTGAGCCTGTAGCAATTTTGACGTTGTCAAGGTTAACCCGGTCGTTGCTGTCATTGGATGAACTGGTGACAAAGCGCACCCCAGTAGCGCCACTCGAAAGTGTGAAAGATTGGCTGGAATAAGTTGTTGTGATAGCCGTACCAAGGACTTTTCCCACCTCTGACCAAGCACCGCTGATGTACTGTTGAACTGAGATAAAGTCAGCATCTTCAAATGAACGTGAGGCGCTTGAATCTCTTAAGTCAAATGAGAGTGTTGCACTGCTGCTCAGGGCGATGAAATTACGTGAAATACCAATACTGCCGCTTCTGAAGAGCATGGCCCAGTTGTATGCATTCGTCGAATCAGTATCGGTAATTCGCACATTGTTACTGCTAGTGCTAAATGCACTCGTTTCGCCTACTTTGGTCCAAGCGGTACTCCAACCAGAGCCAGTTGAAGCTGAGAAACTGCTACCAGTTCCAAAGTCGTCCGTGATTGAAACAATCGAGCCAGTAGAGGTAACCAGTTGACCTGTTGTGGCCGCAGTGACATCAGAAGCAAGCGGCAGATTGCGGTCTAAATTATTGGTGCTGTCATCCGACAAGTAAAGAATTTTTGTTTGACTGGGGATGGCAATGGTCGCAGTGGCCGAGTTGGCATTGCCAGTTGCAATGCTGCCATCACTGTCACCAGAAACGCCTGGGTTGGTGGGGTTGTCAAACACGGCGCCATAAAGAGGGTCTGTGTAATCGGCGCGAATCGTGTCTCCTGCCCTGAACTGCAAAGCGCCACTGTTGTTGGCGGCAACACCGTTGGCTGCCGATGTGGTCAATGTGGCGCGAAAGGTGTTTGTATTGACACCTGTTTCTGTGAGCAAGACAGACTCAGTCTCGCCGGTCGTTGTGTTGGTCACTGTAACGCTGAGGGTGTTGCTAACGGTTGCACTGCGATTGGCATCGTTGTCGACCACCTCAATTCCCACAGTAGCACCTTCTTGAAAGGTGCTGGAGATGGTGGTGAATGAGCTATTTTTAATGAATACTTGCCCATCGGTCGTGCCGTTGACGTTGACGATGGTTTGTTTGCTTGTATTGCGCGTGATGGGGGTTGATGTGCCGGTAGGGCTGCCCGTCATTTCTGCGTCATTCGTGATGACAAAACCTGCATTCGCAAGTGCAGAAATATCAGAGCTAACTTGAACTCGGTATTTCACAATCAATTGATCGCCGCGTTTGAGTCCTTGGATTCCGGCAGCAGCAGGGTCAGCGTCCGCTAAAGTAAAACCAGTGAGATCAAGAGGACTTCCGCTGGCGTCATCTGCAATGGGTGTGGTGTTGAGTGCAATAGTTCCGTCGGCCCGAATGATTTTGATGCTTGTGCTGTTGGCAACGTAAGCAGCGGCGCCTAGGCTGGCATTATTGATTGCATCTTTGATATTGATGTTGTAGAGGTCAATGATCGCGCGATTGGTGAGTGACAATGTATATTCAATTTGTTCTCCCAATTCAACATTGGTGTCGCCATCACTTGCGCCTGTAAATGTTATGGGAGATGCCTCCACAGAAGCTTTGCTAAATACATAGTCTGGAAAGGGCAGAACGGTGGTACCCATGTCTAGGTAGGGGGCGCCTGCTCCAGCGATAGAAGGATCTTCTCCCCATGCGGCCGTAATCAGAACGCCATCGTCTGTATAAACAGTCAGACCACTTTGATTTTTATCTGAGGTGTCAAAAATACGATAGGACTGCAGAGCGAGCACATTGAATGTGTAAGTATTTGTGGTGCCAACTCGAGTGCTGCTAATGAGGTTGCCCGCAGCATTTTTCACTTGGATACTTGCCGCGTTATCGATGAATAAAGTTGTATCGTCAGTAGCCGTAACCCATACAGGGCTACCGTTCAGAAAGGTGCCTGTTGTGTTCAAGTCGTAGCCTGGCCCCCAACCCACCACAAACTTTGTGGTTAGGTAACTCTCGGGAACCAGGGAGTAGCTCCAATCGTGAGTTGCATTGCTGGTGGCGTCGGCGTCAATGACACCTACTGCAAAAAATTTACTACCGTCTTTTGTGTAGAAATGAGCTGCAGAGGCAGGCATCAATACATAGTTGGTGCCTGTCGTTGAATTCGTGTTGGCTGCTACCGTGATTTTGGATCCGGTGGTCGTTGCGGTGTCATAGTAAACGTCAATGGCACTGACATTCGGATTGTACAAAATGACATACGATGGATCTGCAGCCAGAGTTGTACTCACTGGTGCGTAATAGCTACTGGCCCATTGCTCGGTGGGTGTTAATGCAAACCAACGATTTTCGTAAGCCGAGCCTACGTCTCCAGCAACAGAATAAACACCAATTCCCTTGTTGGCAGTGATATGTGCGCCTGCCATCACACCGCCATTGACAAAGTAGGTTTGACCTTGATTCAGCGCAATGTTTGTAATTTCAAATGTGCCATCGCCATTGGCATCAATATTGACAGTGGTGCCGTCTTGTGTGGCAATGATATGCAATGAGGTGTACTCAAATAATCTATTGGTACCTGTAGCAACCGTATCGATGTCTTGCCCAATTGGCACGATGTAGTCAGTACCCGCATTGCCTGAGTCAATGACACTGACAGCCCCTGCTAACACGGTGCCTGGCGTTGCAGACCATCCCGCACGAACCACTGAGACAGCTTGCGTTGAACCAATCTTGTCACGTCCGTCGTAGTCAACGACAGTCTGTAGCGTGGCAGTGTTGACCTGGTTTTGCAACAGGATGGTTTGCCCTGAGACAATCAAATCGTTGCTTGTACCTGGTGCTGTGCCGTTAGTCAGGTTGCCATCACCCCAAATTAAGGTGCTCGCTTGAGTCGGATTGTTAATATCTGCTTCGTAGCCATCTTCCCATTGATCGTAGACAATGATGGTGTTGTTCGACGTGGCTGTGATGGCAATTACAGTGTTTGCAAGGCCACTCACACTGCTCGAAATGGCTTGTTGTGCCGTTTGCAAATTGCCTTCAGGTAGCGGTACGAAATGTACTTGAGCGATGCCGTAGGGTGCCGCTTTTTCTACGTCAATTTGTTGGCCATCTATTTGTAGTTTTGCGTGATCGTTGGCTGTACCGGCTGCAGCAGCATTTTGAGTGCCATTCAATAACAAGGACGCAAATACATGTCCTTCGTCACCAGGGGTGTCGCTGACAGGATTTAAACTCGCATCGATAGCGTGCCCAATTTCCTCAAGCAATACAGCTTGTATCGCTTGGGACGATGCTGAATTGACATATTCAGCATTCAGATAAATGACTGGCAGCCCATCATTTCCAAATTGCGCAAATGCACCTAATGCGCCTTGAAGTTCGTGGTTTGAACGGAACTCTACTCGAAAAGAATTTTCCTGACTGGACAATTTAGCGATTAAGGCATTTGCCGCCGCTTCCCATTCGGATGTCATTTGTGTTTTGTTCCCATTGAAGAGAGCAAAAAATTGTTGAGTGACGTCGGCGCGTTGTAGGAAGTCAGAAACAGTTCTGGTGACTTGTTGCTGGGCTAAATTAAGGACTGAGCTTGATTTCTCAGCGCTATTGATGAAGTGCAGAAAACCGGTGTCGGTACTGTCAACTGTGTCTACAGCATTTGTCACTGCCGCACCATCAAACATATAGCGCGGCTCAAGTGCCATGAGGCCTTTGGCGCGGCGGACTAATCCAGATTTCTTTTTGCTTGACATATCACTGTCCTTATTTGGGTGCAATCAGCACCTTGCCGCTCATGCCGGCCATTAATTCAGGGAATTTTCCATTGATGGCGGCTGCCACCTTAACGGATTGACTGACGGGGTCTACGCGTGCGCCTATTCGAGTGAATCGCGCCGGGTAAGTCTTGCGTGTCTCGTCGATTTCAACTGCAAAACCATTGCCAATTTTTACCCAGCGTAACCAGGACGATGGAATTAGAAATTCCAGTTCTAAGACACTGTCGTCGAGGATGTCGAGAAGGGCTTGACCTGGTTGGACATATTGTTGCTCGCGAATTCTTTGTTCAGCTACTCGTCCAGAAAATGGCGCAACAACTTGGCATTTTGCGAGAACTGCTTTGTTCGCGCCTACTTCTGCTTTGGCTTTGTTGCTTGCAGACTTGGACAGATCCAATTCAAGTTGTCCAACAGAATTTAGTTGCTCGAGTCTAATGTTGGATTTCAAAGTTTGTTCTGCGCCCTCTAGCTCAGCTTCCGCTTTTTGTAGTTGGGCTTTTTGTAGGGAGCAGTCAAACTCGACCAGCATTTGGCCTGCGCTAAATGCGCCACCCTCAGAAACAGGCAAATTTGAAATCTTTGCACCTATTTCTGCAGCGATCGTCGTATATCTGCGAGGCATTAATTGAGCACGAATTTCGTGCCTTGCAATGCCTGATTGCGCGCTTAATCTAGAGCTGGCTGAATCGCCAGCTTGATAAACCGCTGATGGTGTGATGCTTTGAGAAAAGGACGCGCCAGCAAACGCAAACAATCCGCAAGCTAAAAGTCGAAGTATCACTTTTTGCGTCCATTGGCAGCTTCATTTTGCACAGGCTTGATGCCTTGACTCATTTGTTGCCATTGAGTTTTGCTGTTGCCTACTTGCTCAGTCAATTCCTTGAGTGTCA
>CAJCDH010000350.1 GCA_903961095.1 uncultured Burkholderiales bacterium
AGGAGTTTTATAGGGAGAAAGGCCAAGGATGGCGCCGATGTCTGTGCCACCTATACCAAGTGGTCTTGTTCGAGCTACTAATTGAGGAAAAATGGGGAAGTTCATGTGAGTCCTTTCAAAAGAGAGAACTCAAATATAAACTAATAATTAATAAATTTCAACTATTGGTTGAAATTAAATTATTCCTGAAATCCGCCATTCAACGATGCTGCCAATGACAGATGCCTCTTTCTCGCTGTGAACAGTGTCACCTGTTCCAAGTAACTTCATGAAAAAACCAGATGATTTGGCTTGCATTTGGACTTTGGCAAGATCGAATTGATTGTTTGGAAGTTTTACCAACGCAATCCCATCTGACTGCAGTACCTTTTTGGGATCAACAAATATCAGGGAACCAACTGGAATTGGTCCTTGAGTCCAATTCAAATCGTTAGATCCAGGGAACCGCGTGGCGAAACTTACTTTACTTAGGGTTGAGTGCAGGGGGCGAACCATCTGAGAGGTTAACTTTGCTTTTTGATAATCAGCGAGTTGCTGCCAACTAACAAAGGGGACTTGTAATGCGAAAGATTCGTGGTCAGTCTGGGCATTTGTACTCGACCCATTAATTAAAAATTCAACTGATGTTCCGAGTACATCCGCCAGTTGGCTGATTTTCCTGCTGTCAGGTTGATTTTTACCGTTCTCCCAGCTTGAAACTGAAGCTGCAGAAATCCCAAAAGAATCACCAACCTGCTGCAAGGTCAAACCCTTTGCAAGTCGTAAGTTCTTTAGTCTTTCATTAAGCATCCCTGATGATAAATCACACACAGCTTGTTGTTTGAGATGATGTGGAGTGATCGAATTAGAAAATGTGGCAGTTTAGTAATTGAGACTTGCCCCCTGCACGCCAGCTTAAATTAGGCAGGGGGTCATGATCTTCTAACATACAAAATACATGCTCACTTGGCCATGAACATACACCAACACGATTCCAATTGTTGGCAATTGGGGGTTGCAAGAAAATCTTGCAATTGAAATCGAAAACACCTACACTTGTGCAATAAATTGTACAAGTAGGGACTGATTTCATGAAAGTTGTCAATTTTACAGAGGCCAGAAGTAGCCTAAAGGGCGTGATTGATCAAGTCATCGCTGATGCTGATTACACAGTGATTTCGCGCCGAGATGCGCCTGACGCTGTGCTGATGTCGCTTGATAGCTTCAACGCATTGATGGAGACGGTGCACTTGCTTAAATCGCCCGCCAACGCGGCTCACCTGGCGCGCTCCGTAGAGCAGTTCCGCTCAGGGCAGCTGCAGCACAGAGATCTGGTTTGGGTGTCTTTTGATGAAGCTCTTTAACAATGCAATTGGACCATGCTCCTTTAAGGCTGTCTTGGACCCTGGCAGCTTGGGAGGACTACACGTACTGGCAGGGCCAGGACAAAAAGACCCTCAAGCGAATCAATGTACTGATCAAGGACGCCCTTCGCCATCCGTTTGAGGGAATCGGCAAGCCCGAGCCCTTGAGGGAGAACCTCTCTGGGTTTTGGTCGCGCCGCATAGATGACACGCACAGGTTGGTCTACTGCGTTGATGAAAAGTCTCTGGTGGTTATCGCTTGCAGATACCACTACCAATAACTGTGTGTTGTGGCTCTGAAAATCGGTAGGCTTCCCAATGCTGACAAGCACCTGAAGCAGGCTTAATGACGCTCAAAATTGCATGTCATCTAATTAGGATGTGCAAATGTTGGGGGGACTTGATTGGTTGACTTGATGGCGCCAAGGAAGTGGGTGTTCGATCAAGCAGTGGGATAATATTTGTGAGTTGCAAATATTTTTTCATGTAAGCCCATACTCGCTTGCATTTTTTAAAATGTGTAGGTATAAATTGGCTGTGGGTGCACTGAACTGAGTAGCTTGGCGTACTTGATTGTGATGGGCTTTAGGCGTTTGAATTAACCCATCCAATGAGAGGGTCGTGTGGCCATCTCACCCAAGCTCTTTTGGCTCAGACCGCCCACAAACGCGTGGCGCAGGTGCTTGTAGCAATAAGTATTTTTCTACATGCGCGTTGGGGATCACACTCGCACGGCAGACAGCCGACAGGGGTTTAAATAAGCAGCTAGCGTCCCCTGCAGAACAAAACGCACTGTAGCCTGGCCAATCGGTTCCCTCTAGTGGCCTCATTGTGTGCATGATCTTCAAAAAATCAGCTCTGCGTAGCTGATCTCTTTTAAGACACATGCACCGCCCCAATTCGCTGCGGGGTTTTTAAGCTTCAGTTGCGTGTATGTCTGTGAGAGTTGCATCGTATGAATTTACTTGCAACGCTTGCCTTCAAAACAACTTAATCAAGCAACTCAATGCTGAGCAGCCAAACAAAAGCCTGCAGCCCACAACTGCGCGCGGCTGAAAGACTTCTCATCAACATATTTTTAAGGTTTTTATCATGACATCTTCGTTTATTTTTGGGCACTTGCAAGCTGCGCAGGACCCAGCAAATTTTGCTGCACAGCTTGCAACTCATAAACATTTTGATTTTCAAAAGGTGAAGAACACCAACACATCTTGGGAGCTCTTATGAACACTACTAACAAGGGCGCTACAGCCTCAAATCAAGCAGCAACAAAACAAACTGCATCCAAAATTTCCCAAATCTTGGGTGGCAACTTCATCCTGCCTGGCGAGAGTGCGCAGCAGTTTCACAAAGCCTATGCCGAAGCGCTCGTTGAGCTTGGCGCTCAAACACAGTTGCAGATTTATTTGGTCGAGCAAATTTTTCACAGCATGTGGTGGATACGGCGCTACGAATTGCAAAAGCGCGCAAGCTTGATCAGTGAGATGGTCAAAATATTAAGAAGCCCAGGCCTGGTGGAGCTGCCAGGCCTAGACTTGACTGAGCTGTTAGAGGCAGGCAAATGGGATGACCCCGCAGTACTCAAAGAATTAAAGATCAAAGGCTTTACGGCTCAAAGCTTGCTTCAAAGGGCTGGCGAGCTACAGCAGGAAGAGTTGATGCGCCTGGATCAAAGCATTGCGCTTAAGGCCCATACATTGGCGCAGCTGCAAAAGTCCTACGAGGCTTTGGTCAACCGCTCGGTGATGCGAGAGCGAATGAAACTGCAAAACGATCTTTTAAAGCGCGACCTCTTGGCCATTGATACGCCAATGGTGAAAGATCTCAAGGCTCAACAGTTGGCGCATGAGGACAACACTTGGGAGCCTGATTATGACGAGCGCTAAACAACGAGCTGCCAACCGGACCAATGGTCTTCGCCTTCAAGCTGGGCGCAACAAGGAGGGCTTACACACTGCAAGCCTAAATGCTACCAAGCACGGCTTGAGTCTGCCTGTGGATGAAATCGGTTTTGGCAAGGAAATGTCTCCAATTGCTGAGCTAATTCGCGATGAGTGCAATGATTTGTCTCCAGCCCAGGAGATGGCCAGGCGCATCATTGACTTTGAACGCAACGAGGCGTTTTTAAGGGACCACAATGACGCGC